>NZ_ASPS01000052.1:0-55696 GCF_000517865.1 Paenibacillus sp. FSL R7-269 | reverse complement strand
GCTCCCCATTCCGATATTTCTTTACCCATACTTTAAGCTGGGTACAGTTCACAATTCCCAACCTGTCGGAGACGACCTTATAGCTCTCCCCTCCTGTACAATAGGCTTGAATAGCCTCTTTCTTGAATTCCTCTGTGTACGATTGAAATACTTGTCCCTTTTTGGCCATACCAAAATCCCCTCCATGGTCACTCACTTCCTCATGTTAACACATGAGGGTTTTTACGAGTGTCTACTTCAAGGGGATAATACCATCCGGCGCAATGTGATCGGTTTTTCGATTACATTTGCATCGGTCCATACAAGGAAGCCCCTCCATCCCGGAAGGGGCTTCCTTTGTATACTATCAATGAGCCTCCTACAACCGGTCCTGTGTCTTAACCGTCTGCTCTGCGTGAGCAACTTGTACCTTACTAATCAGTTGCTTATACCGCTCTTGGTCATCTGCAGAAGCGTGCAGCCGGAATTGCTCGAATAATCTTACACAGCGGATCACACAGGCTATGCTGCCAAGTGCGGCGGAAGCCTCCAGACTCCCGAAGATATAACGGATCCCCTGCTCTATCCTCTCTGCCTTGAGAGAGTACACCGCCAGCTCATAGAGCAGTACCGGATATTGATCCGGCGTCTCTCTGCCCGGAGTTCCTTCGGCTTGGCCGAAGGCCGCCCCTTCCGGCGTAAGCAGCTGCTGGAAGCGGCCGATAAGCTCATCTACCTCCCAGCCATACCGGTTAGCCGCTTGAACTGCCTTAAGCAGCCCGTCCCACAGTTGCAGCCCGGGGGTGCCGATAGATTCTACAACCTGGGGAAGAGCCTCAAGCTCACCGCGCATCATACGGTATAGACATGCATAGACTGTACCAAGCCTGCTGAATTGGTCTCTGATCTGCCGAACCTCTTCCGATTCCTCGACAATCCAGTTCATTTCAGAGTAGAGGCCTACATATTCCAGCGCCCGCTCATATTCACCGGTTTCCTCGCATACCTTGGATTGCAGCCAATAAGCGTACAGTATATAGAAGCAAAGAGGTTTGGGCGCTTGCCTCAGCTCCTTCTTCTTTCTGGTTTTGTAAAATCTGATTTCGTACTGGATAGATGTCTTATGACGTAGCTCCTGTGCCAATAGTCTGGCCTTCTCCCAGTGCTGTAGAGCAATATAGATATCCGCCAGCTGCCGAAGCGCTTCCAACTGGTCTATTTCCTCCAGGCGCTCTACGAAATATTCAAACCGGGTCGCCGCACGGAAATCAGCCTCCGGGCTCTGGCCGATCCGGATCGTGAACAGCCGGTACTGGCACAAGGCCAGCCGCTCCGAATGCTGATATTTCTCACTGTCGGCTACCCCTGCATACAGCAGAGCCGCTGCCTGAAGCTTGCCTTGCCTGTAGAATTCCTCCGCCGTATCGAATAAGAGCGGGGCATATGTAATATTGTCCATGATGATATGAACCACCTGCCGGATATACTCCAGCTTGTCCAGCTCCGCACAGCGGTGCAGGAAGGGTCCCAGCCGCCGCCAGTCGGGTGTGGAATGTACGACACATTCATCTATATATAACTCATAAAATGCTCCTTCAGGAAGCCCCATTCCGGCGGTAATCCGGTCCAGCTGCTGCATGGCAATAGGACGGTTACCATTAATTATGCTGCTGAGCGTACCCGAATTGACACCGGAGATTCCTGCGAACTGATTGATTGTCTGGCCTTCTTTTCTAAGAAAAGCAGCCAGTTCTGTTTGAATTGTAGTGTGCTGTTGCAAACCAATACCGCCCCTCAAGAACCAGATATTCTAGTAAAAATCCAGATATTCCTATATCATAAATCCCTTAATTAGGCAGGTCAATCTGGTTTGAACGGTTCAAAAGTGGTTGACAAAGACGGAATATTTGTTATATATACCCAGTTAAAAAATCTTTTGCAACATTTCTGCTGAACTAACGTTTATTAGGGTATAAACAAGTTTGAGAATATTCCGGCAGGGTAAATAAAGAGTGTAGACTCATGCCGTGTAAGATTACGCCAAGGGGGAAATTCATAATGTTAAAAAACAAAAACGTCTACCTGCTTCCTGTTCTGGTCCTGTTGTTCCTTTCCCTCGTAACTACGGCAAGCACAACCATAAAAACCGCTGATGCCAAGAGCGAAGGGTCAACCCAGCATCTGACGGTGTATATACATTCCTTAGAGACCCTTAACGGTCAGACGACCCTTACCGGAGATGAGATCGAATGGTATGAAGGCGCAGCAGCCGATGCGGTCTTCGCCCAGCGGGAGCCGGAATCCGCAGCCGAAATCGGAGGTGCCCCGGACGGTTACTATATCGTGAACGACAGCGACACGCTGACTACTTATACGGTAGCCCCGGATGCCAAGGTCACCATGCAGATCTATGACCGCACAGGGAAGCTCGAAGACCTGGATACGAACTGGAACGAGTCGCTCACTTTGCAGAAGTTCATTCATGAATTCGCCAAGACGGATGTATTCGATCTAAGCGGTTCTCCTTATCACATCACGATCAAGGATGGCCAGATTGTATCAATCGTGCAGCAGTACACTCCATAAGGAGTTGCTGTCTTAATCCCTTACCTACAACAAACCTCAAGCCATAGCCTGTTGCCCAGCAGCGGTTGTGGCTTTTTTGCGTCTAATCTCTCTCTGCCAATCTAACCTTTTCACACATATTCAATCCTATCACTATTTACCCCCAAGCCCTTTATCTATAAGCTTAAACATAGGATATTCATCCTGCAGTAACCCTACAGAATCCATAGGAGTGAGGATACAAAATGACAATTACACCCCATCAGCCTCTGGAGGCCCCGATTCAGGGTAAGCCCTTGTACGAAGAATACCGTATGGACCAGGTCCGTGTGTCCGATCCGTATATTGCAAACGCCTTTGCCAAAGAGGTCGATTATCTGACCAGCTATGATCCAGACCGCCTGCTGGCGGGCTTCCGCGAGAACCGGGAACTGCCGAAGCGTGCCGACAAATATCCCGGCTGGGAGAACACAGAGATCCGCGGACACACGCTGGGCCATTATCTGTCGGCGCTGTCCCAGGCCTATGCCTGTACGCGGGATGACGGCCTGCTGCTCAGGCTGAACTATCTTCTGGGAGAGCTGGCCCTATGCCAGCATGAGAGCGGTTACCTGTCCGCGTTCGAGGAACGCCTTTTTGATAATGTGGAGAACAAGCAGCCGGCGTGGGTCCCCTGGTACACCATGCACAAAATCATCGCCGGACTCACCGCGTCCTACTCTGCCACCGGCAGCAAAACAGCCTATGCCCTGGCGGATAAGCTCGGTGATTGGGTATACCGCCGTACAGCCTCCTGGTCTGAAGAAGTCCATCAGCGTGTATTATCGGTGGAATACGGCGGGATGAATGACTGCCTCTACGACCTGTACAGAATCACCGGAAAAGCAGGCCATTTAAGCGCCGCGCATAGCTTCGACGAGCTGACGCTGTTCACTCCAGTCCATGAGGGCAAGGATATTCTCAAGGGCAAGCATGCCAATACTACGATTCCGAAATTCCTCGGTGCGCTGAACCGTTACCGGACGCTCGGGGAGAGTGAAGTTTTTTATCTGGAAGCGGCAGTGCAGTTCTGGGAGATGGTTGTCCAGCATCACAGCTACATCACCGGAGGGAACAGCGAATGGGAGCACTTCGGTGATCCGGATATGCTGGACCGGGAACGCTCCAACTTCACAGCGGAGACCTGCAACACCTACAATATGCTCAAGCTTACCCGCGAGCTGTTCAAAATCACGGGAGAACCCCGTTACGCCGACTTCTACGAGAACACCTATCTGAATGCCATTGTGTCGTCACAGCACCCGCATACCGGGATGACGATGTATTTCCAGCCCATGGCGACCGGGTATTTCAAGGTCTACAGCTCGCCGTTCGAGCATTTCTGGTGCTGCACGGGCACCGGCATGGAGAGCTTCACCAAGCTGAATGACAGCCTGTATTTCCATGATGCGGCCAGCATTGTGGTTAATCAGTACTTCAGCTCTACTCTGAACTCTGCCGCGCACGGCCTGATGCTGATCCAGTCCGCCAACTTGCCTTATAGCGATACTGTAGAGTTCAAGATCTCAGTGATGCAGCCTCAGGATCAGTCCACCACGCTAAAGCTTCGTCTGCCGGATTGGCTGGCCGGAGAACCCGGGCTTCTATTGAACGGGCAGCCTGTGAACTTAGAGATCAGCGGAGGTTACCTCTTGACGGACAGAGTATGGGAGGATGGCGACACACTTCAGCTCAAGCTGCCAATGAAACTGGCGCACTTCAGCCTGCCGGATGCCCGACAGGTGGTCGCGTTCAAGTATGGACCGGTGGTGCTGAGCGCTGCTCTGGGCCAGAGTGATTTGTCTGTGTCCGCTACTGGGGTTGCTGTAAGTGTCCCAACCCGCAACATGCTGGTGAAAGACTTCATCACGACGGTGAACGAGAGCCCGCAGGAGTGGCTGGCGCAGCTTGCGGATCGCGCAGTCCGGCTGGAGCAGGATGAACTGGCCTTTGCGCTGCGGGGAACGGATGAGGATCAGCGGCTGGTCTTCACTCCGCATTATAAGCAGCATAGTGAGCGTTACGGCATCTACTGGCGGCTGGTCGAGGCCGATTCGGCTGAGCTGCAGAAGCATATTTTACAAGGCAAAATCCGGCAGCGTGTACAGGACGCTACACTGGACAGCCTCCCAGTCGGCAATGACCAGTATGAGCTGGAGCATGGCATTGCGGGAGAGAACACCTCCGTAGCCACCTGGGACGGATATAACATCCGCAAAGCGGAGAACGGCGGCTGGTTCAGCTACCGGATGAAGGTGGCGCCGCGTACGGACAACTACCTGTCGGTCATTTATTTCTCAGGAAATAATGGTAAGAAAATAGCGATTTATGTAGACGGGGAGCTGATTGCGAGCGAGGTGCTGCATACGGATGAAGCCCGCAGCTTCTACGAGCGGAGTTATTTGATTCCTGCTGAAGCGGTTGGCGGCAAGACCGAGGTGGAAGTCAAGTTCGTGGTTCCTGAGAAGGAAAATGGCATCTTCGACCTGCTGCGCATGATGACCGGTTATGATCACAATGCCGGACTGCGCCAGCTTGCCTTCAGTGAAGGAACGCTGTCCACCTCCTTCAGCGGCGGCATAACCACGTATAGCCTGAGCGTTCCGCAAGCAGCGGGCCAGGTACAACTGAACGTAACCCCACATCATCACAATGCCCTGGTCTATGCAGACGGAATTCTGATCGAGGATTCACTCTCCCGCGAGATCAAGCTGCCGCACAGCCGCACTGAGGTGAATCTCACGGTTAAGGCGGAGGATCATGTTACGGTGCAGGAATATAAGCTTCAGATTGTGAAAGAATAGCTTCTAGCAGTATAGCCAATACTGTACCACCCCGGGGTTATCTCGGATGCAGCTTCTGCTGTATTCAAGATAGCCCTTATTTGATATGGTAATAGGATAAGACTATTTCCGCACCGGGGGATGATGACATGACTGCGTTCACACTGCTGGTAGATAAGCCTGTACATCTGGAGATGACCGGCAAATTCGTGGCCCCCTCAGCGGAGTGGATACACTTAAGCCGGATTTTGCAGGATTATGAGCTGATTGTGATGACCGAAGGCGTACTCTACCTGGCGGGTGACAACCAGCAGTTCGTCGTCTCCAAAGGCGAGTTCCTGCTCCTGCCTCCGCTTACCAGACAATACGGGTACAAGTCTTCGGACTGTAGCTTTTATTGGCTGCATTTTCATGCTACTGACGGTAGTCAGACTGCGGGCCCCGCTCCGTTGAATAGCGATAAGGAAGAATATGTGATTCACCTGCCCCAATACGGAACCCTAAGGAATGTGGAGAAAATCATCGTCATGATGAAGCAGCTTCAGGATTCGGTGCGGAGCTACAATCAGACGGTGCTGGGTAACTATATGTCTACCGTTATTCTGTGTGAGCTGTACAGCCAGACCCTTCCAACCGATGCCGATCCGTTCAAAAGAACCAAGCAGGAGCAGCTCTACCACGATATTGTAGATTACATCAAATGGAGCCGCAGCGAGCATATTAAGGTATCCCAGATCGCTGCCTATTTCGGCTATAACGAGAAGTATCTCTCCCATCTGTTCACTGTCATCTCCGGGATCTCCCTGAAGCAATATATTCTGCAGCAGAAGATGGAGCTGGCGAAATTCCTGCTGACCGACACCAACCAGAACGTCAGCGAAGTCTCATTACAGCTGGGCTATAAGGATTGTCATAACTTCATGAAATCGTTCAAAAAAATAGTCGGCCTCACCCCCACCGAGTTCCGCAACGCTTATGCCAAGCGCCTGCTGTTCTACGAATGAGCGTGAGAGCATCCGTCAGCTCCTGCCTCTTCTTCGCTCCCTCCACAGCCCTTCCAGAGACTAACGATTTCTCTGGAATAGGCTGTGGATATTTTTTTGAGAGCATAATGAACTTTCCGGGCTGCTACGCACTCTTATCTGTGAAAGGGGTGAGCACATGAATATAAGCCGTCTTGTCAGAGCCGCACAGCGCGGCAACAAAGAAGCATTATTAGAACTGATCCTAGCCGAACAGGACGCTTATTATCGTCTTGCCTATAGCTACATGAGGAATGAGCATGACGCGATGGATGTAATGGAGGATATGATCGTCACGCTCTATGAGAAGCTTGCGCAACTGAAGAAGCGCGAGGCCTTCTACAGCTGGAGCAAAACCATCCTGGTCAACCGCTGCAAAACGGTCCTCCGCAACCAGAACCGGTTCGTTCCTCTGGAGGAGGACGAGTCGCCGGAGCCTTCCCTTGAGGCATGGACTGCAGATAACCCGTACCGCGATACCGAGTCTGACATGGATCTGTCCGTCCTGCTCGCGCATCTGAATCCCCGGCAGCGGGAAGCGATTGAGCTGCGTTATGTCCACGATCTGCCGTATCAGACCATTGCCGATATTACGGAAGCGCCGGTCGGTACGATCAAGTCCAGAATCTCGCAGGGAATACAGAAACTAAAAGCTATGATTGGAGGTGACCGTTATGAGAACGATCGAGGAGAGATTACAGGAGCATCAGCAGACCATGACGCCGTCAGAACTTGAAGGCAGATTGCGGAAGGCGCTGGAGCAGGCTCCGGTTAGACAGAAATCACGGGCCGGACAAGCGCGGACCTGGGTGGCTACAGCAGCCGCCGCCCTGCTGCTGACGGTGGGCGTCTATCAGTATCCGGCGTTGGCTTATTATGGCGGGAAGCTGTTTAACCAGACTGAGCTGTATACGCTTGGATTCTCTGGAGTCGCTGAACATGGCTACGGACAGACCGTTAACAAAAGTATGACACTGGAGAATGGGATTGTACTCACGGTTAACGGAGTAATTGCGGATGATAATGCTCTGCTGATGTATTACAGCATTACCCCGCCGCCGGGAGAGGTGTTCGATGAGGAGCCGTCGTCGCTGTATGCATTAGGCCATATTACAGGGTTTTTGACAAACTCTTCACCGACAAGTGGCGGCGGTTACAACAAGGACAAAACCCGGTATGAGGGAATTAACAAATTTGAGCCGGTCAGTCCGTTCGCCAAAAATCTGACCCTTAATGTATACAGCTATCAGGGTGAAGCCAAGCCTGCGCAAGCCAAGCTCTCCTTTAATTTTGACGCCAGTAAAGCCATGAAAAGCATCCTGGTCGCCGATATTCATCAAGCCGTTCAGGTGGATCAGGGAACCGTCTACTATGACACGATTACCGCTTCCCCTACGTCAACCATCGTAAAGGGACAATACAAGATGGATAACGGAGAAAATCCAAGATTCTCTGCTGCAACCAAGCTGTATGTGAATGGGACAGAAGTGGATTTGTTGTCCATGCGGTCGGGTGTCAATGAGAAAACGGGAGTAGCGGAGTTTCAGATTGAATACGATGTGCTGCCGACAGACAAGCCGCAGAGTGTTGAACTTGTATTGGATAACTTCAGCGGATACCAGAAGGTGGAGCAGCCGATCCCGCTGGCCTCACCCTCAGACCACTCCGTTACGGTCGGCCAGGAGAAGCTCTGGATTCGCAGTGTCACCAGGACTGCTGACGGCTATGATATCGTGATTGCCGGGAGACAATTCACATCTCTGGATAAGGATACCTTGGCTGTTCAAGCCGGAGGGGCCACCGTTCCCGTCACTTCCATATCCGATTCCCGCAAGTGGGATCTGAAGAACGGCAATATCCTGTGGGAACGCACGTATTCCTTCCAGACAACAGAGAAGCCGGAATTCCTGCAGATGGACGGCTTCCACTATATTAAGTACTATAGACAAACTATTCCGGTCCCTGTAGGGGAAAAATAGGGGCGTATGCACAGAGCACTAGTGAGCAGCCAGCGCCTGCCGGCGCGGAAATCCTGCACAAATTGCAACAATGAGGTTCAATAGAAGCGGCCTATGCGAAAATCCTGCACCAAATGCAACAATGTTGCCCAAACTAGCACCTTATCATCCGGATTCCTGCAAAAGTTGCAACAATGCGGCTCCATAGAAACTGCCAGCGCGGAAATCCTGCACAAACTGCAACAGCAGAGTACTGTTACAGCGCACCTCCGTCTCCTTATCCTGATGCCGCCACTCAGCACAAAGAGTCCCGCTCCCCTCCATAGGGTTGCGGGACTCTTTGCATTTCACTCTATGCAGCGGGTAGCCCACCTTCGGAGCGGCCTTCAACAGAAGTTCGCAGTTCAGCGTGCTATCCCACTCTATTCCCGACTGAAATCTGCCCTACTTCCCGCCATCCCTCACCGGCACGCCGAAGTCCGGTGTGCCGTCCGCGTTCCAGCTCAGGCGCTGGGCGCGGGTGTGGCGGTTCGGGTCGTAGAGCGGGTCGCCGGTAATCTCCTTATAGTTACGGGCATGGTAGATCAGCACATCCTCGCCGTGCTCATCCACGGTGAAGCTGTTATGGCCCGGACCGTACTGCCCGTTCTCCTCACTGGTCTGGAACACGGGCTCAGGATGCTTGGTCCAGGATGCAGCGTCCAGCAGATCGCTGTCCTCATCTGCGGTAAGCATTCCCATGCAATAGTTATGATCGGTAGCGCTGGCCGAGAAGCTCATGAAGATCCGGCCACCCCGCTTCAGCACGGCAGCCCCTTCGTTGACCTTGAAGCCGATGACCTCCCAAGGATACTCCGGTGAAGAGATCATCGTCTGCGGACCCTTAAGCGTCCAGCCGTTCTCCATGGCTGAGATATACAGATTGGAGTTCCCGTCAATCTCAGGGTCCTTTTGCGCCCATACATAGTAATGCACGCCTCTATGCTCGAACGTTGTAGCGTCCAGAGCGAAGGATTCCCAGGCGGTTCTCACCTGTCCCTTCTCGGTCCACTCCCCTTCCAGCGGATTCGCTGAAGTATTCTCCAGGGCGTACATCCGGTGGTCGAACAGCCCTTCCTTCGTCTCCGTGGTCCGGGCCGCCGCGAAGTAAATATACCATTTGCCGTCCATGTAATGGATTTCGGGTGCCCAGATATTGGCGCTGAGCGGACCGTTCTCATATTTACGCCAGGCTACTACCGGCTGTGCTTCCCGAAGCCCCTCAATCGTTAACGCTCTGCGTACTTCAATCCGGTCATATTCGGGCACGGAAGCAGTGAAATAGTAATAGCCGTCGGTATGCTTGTATACCCAGGGATCTGCACGCTGTTCGACAAGCGGGTTAGTGTACTCTCTATTTGTATTCATTATGGTTTCTCCTTTGGTCTTGTCTCTGTCAGCCCTTCACTCCGGAGATGGCAACAGATTCAATAATTTGCTTTTGGAAAACAAGGAAGATAATCAGCATCGGCAGCAGGGCAATAATCGAAGCCGCCATAATCAGCGGATAGTCCGTCTGGATCGCATAGGTCGCATTGAAGTTGGCGATGACCAGCTGGAGGGTTTGCTTCTCCGGTGAATTCAGATAGATAATCGGAGACAGGTAGTCGTTCCAGATGCCCATGAACCACAGAATCAGCTGTGCAGCCACCGCCGGCTTGATCAGCGGGAAGGTAATGGAGCTGTACAGGCGGAAGTACGAGCTTCCGTCGATTTTGGCCGCTTCGATAATCGCATTCGGCACACTGCTCAGATACTGCCGCAGGAAGAAGATCATGACGATATTACCGAATAAGCCCGGCACAATCAGCGGCAGCAGCGTGTCAATCCAGCCCAGCTTCGAGAACATGAAGAACTGCGGAATCATGACTGCCGGATACGGAATCATCAGGGATGAGAGCATCAGCAGGAATATTTTATTTTTACCCGGAAACCGCAATTTAGCAAAAGAAAACGCCGCAAGACTGGAGGTGAACGTACCTACGATCGTTACCGTGACGGCGATGATCAAGCTGTTCTTGATCCCGCTCAGCAGCGGCCCCGCCTCCCAGATCTCACTGTATTTATCGAAATGGAACGGCCGCGGAATCCACACCGGAGGCAGAGCGAACACATCCTGCTTATCCTTGAATGAGGTGGACAGCATCCAGAGCAGCGGGCCGATCATGAACACCGCGCCGATTAAAAGTAGAACAAAGATAATGCTATGGGTAACTCTTCTTCTGCTCGTCATATTTATGGTCTCCTCCCTCTTCGGTTAATCGACATCGAACGATTGCTTCTCGTTCATTCGGAATTGGATAAGAGTCACAACAAATATGAACACGCCGAGGAATACCGCCATAGCAGAGGCATAACCCATCTGGAAGTTGCCGAAGGCTTTTTGCCAAATGTAGAACACCACGGAGGCCGAAGCATATTCGGGCCCGCCTGTAGGGGTCATAATGTTCATCTCGGTAAAAATTTGCGATCCTCCAATAATGTTGGTCACGATGATGAAAAAGGTTACCGGGCGCACCATTGGCCAGGTGATATGCCAGAAGGACTTGAAGCCGCTGGCTCCGTCCAGTTCCGCCGCTTCATAATAAGATCTGGAGACACTCTGCAGCGCCGCCAGATAGAGCAGCATCGTATAACCGAGGCCCTTCCATACCGCCATAATGATCAACGCAGGCTTCACCGTATATTTATTCGCCATCCAGTTCGGCCCGCTGATTCCGAAGAGATCGAGGAACTGGTTGACGAGTCCATAATCACCGTTATAGGCCCAGTTCCACATGATCGATACTGCGGCCAGAGAAGAAATAACCGGAACATAATAGATGACCCGGAACGCTGTAGTCCCGGGAACTCCCCGGTTAAGCCCAAGTGCCAGCAGCAGCGCCAGCGTAATGCCGATCGGAATGCCAAGCATCATGAACAAGGTATTGAATAAGGCCTTATGGAACAGCTCATCCGACCACAGATCCGTGAAGTTACTCAGTCCGATGAAGTTCATCTGGCCGAGCCCATCCCAATCCGTAAATGAGCCATAGATCGAATAGATCATCGGGTATAGCGTAAAGATCAGCAGTCCCAGCAGCGGAGGCAGGATAAACAGAAATCCGTAGATTTTCTCCTTGCGGTAGAGACCCAACTTAGCATTCATTAGAATCACCTCAAATTCGGATAGTCTATAACTTTCCCCACAAAGTGATGCATCAGCTCCGATGAGTATTCAGATACTTTGCGGGTCCCCAAAATATATACAAGTTCATCTCAGAATAAAGTGATGCCGGTCTGATGTTACAGGAGACCGAGCATCACTTTGTATGCTAGATAAGAACGGTGTGTACCGCTTATTTCTTAGATTTCGCCTCTTGCTCAACCGCTTTATCCAGCAGCTTCTGCATCTTCGGCTGTTCCGCCTTCACATATTCCTCCGGGGTAACCTTACCGTCAAGCACTGGCTGGATGTCCGTGTAGAACAGGTTATACCATTCAGCATTGTACGTGTAGTGACCAGGCAGCACCCGTCCATATTCATTCACGACCTGGAGGAATTCTTCCTTGTTCGCCGGTTTGGTCGTAGTATCAGCGGCCCATTCCTTGGCCATATCCATCAGGTTCGGGATTTGCACCTTAGCCTTCACCAGCGCTTCCATCCCCTCCTTGGAGGCTGTCAGATAGTTGATCAGATCCACGGCTTCACCGGGATGCTTGGTTTTGGCGGAAGCACCGATACCTAGTGAGCCGGTCCATGTTGCAGATTTGCCTGTGGAGCCGGCAGGATAAGGAATCAGGTCATAATCAAAAGGCAGCTTCTCGTAAGTGCTCATATCCCACGGACCTACAGGGAAGAAGGCCATTTCACCTTTCATCCAGCGCTGGTAGGTATCCAGCGTCTGAGCTTGTTCCGTTGATGGCGTAATGCCGTATTTAAGCTGCATGTCAGTGAAAAATTGCAAGGCTTCGATAAACTTCGGATCATCAATGGTAACGTTGGTCTTGGTAGCATCCAGCCAGTCCGCTCCGTTGCTCCAGACGAAGGAAGGTAAGGCCCACTGCACGTTGAAGCCTGCGCCGAATTGATCCAGCTTGCCGTCCCCGTCCTTATCAGTCGTCAGCTGCTGAGCGACTTTGATGAATTCATCCCAGGTGTATGGTTTGTCTTTGTCCGGCAGCGGGATACCCGCAGCTTCGAACATGGTCTTATTATAGCCGAGTGCAAAAGGGCCTACGTCCTTAGGCATCCCGTACAGATTACCTTGTCCAGCCATGGTACCGTCGTAACGGTACAGATCCACGCCATATTTCCAGATGTTATTCAAATCAATGTTAGGGTTCTTCTCCACATAGCTGGTCAGATCCAGCAGCACGCCGCTGTTCACATAAGCCTTCAGGTCACCGGATTCAAAATAGAATACGTCCGGCACGCTGTTCCCGGTAATAGAGGCTTTCAGCTTAGTCGCATATTGATCTGCTGCAGTCACAACGATCTTAACCTTGACGTTCGGATGATCGGCTTCATATTTTTTCACAACACCTTCATAAGCCTTCTGCTCATCGGTTCCCCCGCGGAACATGAACGTAAGATTCTTGGTTTCCTTGGAATCCTTGCTGCCGGCATTCGCCGTAGCTTCGCTTCCGCTATTGCCCCCGGACGATGCATTGTTCTTTCCGCCGCAGCCTGTAAGTACAACCGATACCATCAGAACTAACGACAGCAGTGTGAACCAGCCCTTTTTCTTTAACACTGTAACCCCTCCTAGGATTTGCTGAGCAACTCGATTGATACAATCTATATAGAAGAACTAGGGAACCTCACCGGCTCTGTTAGTTCAAGCTACCGCATGTTGTGCTATGTTTCACATTTTAATTAAATAATTGATAAACAATTGAATGTATTCGCTTACAGGTATAAAATAGCATATATAAAGTGGAGTGTAAATATAAAAGTTTAAATCTTTTTATATATATTCAAATTAAACGTTGTTTATTGCCTTTTTTCTGAAATATATCACTTAATAATGACTTAACAGTACATTAAGTATTCACATTTATTTAAAACAAATAGCTATTAACTTTTAGTTTTAGCTTAAATTTAATCGTTTACTACAAATAAAGGCAGAATACTTTCCTTTTAGGGCTGATTAGTTTATAATTTTATAAAATAGTTTCGATTCTCATGACCTCAGTGGAAGAAGGTACCCTAAATATGATTTATATTAAAGATCTGATGAGCGGGATTGATATCTTCAAGGCGCTCAGCTCGGAAATCCGCATCCAGATCCTTGAGCTGCTGGCGACCAATCAGGCCCTGAATCTCAACGAAATTGCCAAGAAGCTGAATCTCAGCAACGGGGCGATTACGATGCATATCAAGAAGCTGGAGGAGAGCGGCTTAATCGAGATCAACACCGCAGTAGGCAAGCACGGAATTCAGAAGGTCTGCTACTTGAATAAGGATAAGTTAATGGTGGATCTGCGCAGCAAGGATGTGGATAATCTGTACGAGGTGGAGATTCAGGTGGGTCATTACAGTAATTATCAGGCTGTTCCGACCTGCGGTCTGGCTACCAAGGACAGCATCATCGGGGATTTCGACGAGCCGCGTTACTTCGCTGATCCCCAGCGGATCGATTCCGAGATCATCTGGATGGCCGAAGGCTTCCTGGAGTACCGCATTCCTAACTATCTCAAAGCCAACCAGACCTTCCGGGAAATTCAGTTCTCCATGGAGATTGGCTCCGAGGCTCCCGGCTTCAGTGACAATTACCCTTCAGATCTGTACTTCTATGTGAACGGCATCGAGATCGGCTTCTGGACCAGCCCCGGAGACTTCGGCGACACGCGCGGCACCTTCAACCCGGACTGGTGGCCCCCCCACCTCAACCAGTATGGCATGCTGAAGCTGATCCGCATCAATCAGGAAGGCAGCTTCATTGACGGCTGCCGCATCTCAGACATCACCTTGGATGACATCAAGCTGGATTACAAGAGCGAGCTGACTTTCCGTATTGCCGTCACCGACAAGCCGGTCAACAAGCGCGGCTTGACCATCTACGGCAAGCATTTCGGCAATTACAGCCAGGATCTGCTGGCGCGTGTGCTCTACAATGTACATGAGGTCGAAGACCCTTCCGGCCGGGCGACCACAGCGGGAGTAGCAGATTAATCCCTGAAGTATAATTGTCCCGGCCTTAACCCACACTAACGAATGTCTTTCAAACTACCGTGAGGGAGTGTTTCGAATGCGTGAAGGGTTAATACCAGCCGTACTGGGGACCGTAGTTACTGCTTCGAGTGCAGCTTTTCTGGGGAGCAGATATAAGATCGCGGCAACCGGCATTCTTGGATTTGGTCTGGCGCATATTGTACTCGGCACCATCGATTTGTTCGAACACCGGTAAGCATAATTGGAAGATGGCCGGGCCGTATCTGAAGGATACGGCCCGGTTTGCTGTGTCATGCAAGCAGGAACGGCTGATGCGCCCCTTTGTACAGATGGTATTTGTACTTCTGTCTCACTCGCCCCGCAGCAACACAACCCACATGCCCCAATAGCGCCGATTGTATGCTGTTTTCCACATACATTTGGTCCTTATCAAGATCAAAGAAGGCCCTTACCCAATTCAGGTAAGGACCTCCCATATAACCTCAACCATATATGAAGCTCTAAAGAATTTAACAAGAAGCAAAAAGGAACGGAGGGGAAATTTGGAACTGTAGGAGCGGTAGCGTCCGCCTTTGTCTCCGGATGTTATCCGCTAATAGCGGTACAATTCAGAACATCTGGAGACAACAGCGGCCGTAAGTCCAAAAGTTCTCCGCAGTGACGATTACGCTTCAAGTTCTTATGTGCGCTAGAAGTCCAAATGTTCCCCGCGGTGACGATTACGCTTCAGGTTCTCATCTGTGCTGAACAAGTTCAACTCTCTAGCAGCTTCACTTCACAGCCACATAGAACAGCCGCTCCGCCGAATCATCCGCCGCCACCCACTCGAAGTCCGCATACACCGACACCTCGCTGAATCCGGCGGCAAGCAGCTCCTGCTTCATCCACTCCGGGTCATAGGCACGCTGGGTATGGGTCTCTTCGAAGCGGCGGTACGTGTCCAAGCGGCTCTCCTCGCGGGCAAAGATGGACAGGTGATGCTCAATCTCCCTACGGGGCACATCCAGCTCGCAGGTCCAGATATAGGAGATGTCCGGTTCATCCAGCACGAAGGGCTGCTCTTCCTCATAGCGGATCAGCGTGTTCGGATGATGTACATCGAACAAGAAGGTCCCGCCTGGCTTCAGTCCGTCATACGTACTGGAGAACACGGACCGGATGTCCTGCTCTTCCAGCACATAGTTCAGGCAGTCACAGAAGGAGATGACGGCGTCCACCGGCTCCGGCAGCTCCCATTCCTTCATGTTCTGCTGAACCCACTGCACACTGCCCTCCCGCAAAAAGCGCCGTCCCTGCGGCTGCTGCTCCAGCTTCCGCTGGGCAACGGACAGCATGTCCGAAGAAAGGTCAATCCCCGTCATGTGGTAACCAGCAGCAGCCAGCGGAATCGTCAGGCTGCCGGTACCGCAGCCGAGCTCGGCTACCGTGCGCGGCTTGCCGTATTTGCCCCATGCCGTCTCGGCAAAGGCCAGCCAATCTGGATACGGCATATCCGCCATAAGCGCATCGTATACATAAGCAAATTTGCCATAGGAAGACACTGCGAACACCGCTTTCTCTATACTATTGGTTGTCAGATTCGCTGTCCGGTTCGGCCTGCGCCTCTTCGCGGGCAGCCAGATAGGTCCAGTTCTCCTTCTGGACAACCAATCCTTCCTTCATCAGCTTGCCAAGCGCACGCTTGAACGCTGATTTGCTAATCCCGAAGCGCTGCTTGATAATATCGGGAGGCGTAGCATCCGAATACGGCATTCCGCCGCCCGGACGGGAAGCCAGGAAATCAAGCAGAGCTGCTGAATCCACATCACGGCCCACTTCCTTGCGGTGACCCATGCTGAGGTTGACGCGGCCATCCTCACGGATATGCGCCACGCGCGCTTCAATCACTTCGCCCAGACGCAGCAAGCGGGCGCGTTCAGAGGAGTGAACCATACCGATGATGCCGAAGCCGAGCACACCAGCATCTACAAGCACGAAGGTGCCCATCTGCAGCGGCTTGTACACCCGGGCGGTGACACTCTGCCCCTGCCAGGACTCCGGTGCAGGCAAGGCCAGCGGCGCGAGCTCCTGCTCTCCGGCCAGCTTGGCACGGAGACGTCCCTGCTTGTCATGCTCCATAATTGCGAAGACCTTGTCGCCAATCTGCGGACGCAGCTCCACCAGCTCGGGAAGCTCGCTGAGCGGCAGCAGCAGCTGCCGTCCAAGCCCCATCTCCAGGAAGCAGCCCAGCCGTGGATGGATATCCGCCACTTCCAGCAGCGCCATCTCGCCAAGCGTCAGATACGGTTTCTTCATCGTAGCCGCAGGACGGTCCTCGGTATCGAAGAAGAGGAATACCTCCACCTTGTCGCCGATCTTCGGCTTACTGCCCACAAGCTCGGTGTAATGAAGCATGATATCCTGGTCGCCCGCGCTCAGGAAGTACCCGTAAGGGGATACCTCCCGCATCACTTCAAGCGTAACCGTAGTTCCTGCAATCAGACTCATACTGTCTCCACGACCTTGGCATCCGACCACAGACGCTCAATATTGTAATATTCACGTTCATCGCGGTGGAAGACATGGACAATCACGTCGCCAAGGTCCATCAGTACCCAGCGTGCTGCATCCATCCCCTCAATGCCTTTGATCATTCCGCCAGCTTCATGAACTACCTTGCGCACCTCAGTGGCAATCGCCTGAACCTGGGTATCGGAATTACCGTGGCAGATGATGAAATAATCGCTGATCGGCGACACACTGCGCAGATCAAGAGCCACCACGTTCATTGCTTTTTTATCCTGAACGGCGTGTAACGCCAGCTCAAACAGCTTGTTTGCTTGTACACTCATAGTTTATCCTCCAATGTTCTAACTAAATCGTTGCGCGCCAGCACCGTAAGCGGAAATACGACCCTGCGCTTCTCCAGCAGCACGCGTATAGTGGAATCCAGTCCGGCAATCAGCCCTTGCTCCAGACTGACCTTCGCCAGCTTGCGGATCTCCTCCACACCTGGGAAGTCCCGACCCGGCTCAATATAATCAGCCAGACAGACGATCCGCTCCAGCAGGCTCATGTTCTCCCGTCCCGAGGTATGGTAACGGATCGCGTCCAGCACCTCAGTATCCTGAATGCCATAATCATGCTCGGCAGTATAAGCACCCACTTCTGCATGCCATAGCTGCTTGTCATATTTCAAAAGCTCGGCGGATAATTCATTCTGTTCAATGATCTCCCGCATCCGCTCTACCGGCCAATACTTGGCCACATCATGCAGGATGGCTGCGGTCTCGGCCCGCTGCGGGTCAGCGCCATAATGCTGCGCCAGCTTCACAGCGGACTCCATCACACCGAGTGTATGCTTCCAGCGTTTGTCCGGCATCTGGCCGGATACCGCCTCAATCAGCGCTTCACGGCTGTACTCCATACAATCCACTCCTTTGAACATATTCATACACAGCATCCGGAACCATATAGCGGATCGACTTTCCTTCGGCGGCCCGGGCTCTGAGCATGGTGGAGGAGAGATCGACCAGCGGCATATCCGCCAGCAGGACTCTACCCGCAATGAACTCCGGCAGCAGTCCCAGATCCAGCGGAGTGCCCGGACGTCCGACACCGATGAAGGTCAACCGCTTCACCAGCTCTTCGATCCCCTGCCATTTGGGCAGATACTGCACCATATCTGCGCCCACGATGAAAAAGAACTCATGCTGCGGATATTCCTCCTGAAGACTAATCACCGTCTCCAGCGTATAGGATACTCCGCCCCGTACGATTTCCCAATCGAGAATGCCGAAGGAAGGATGATTCTTCACCGCTCCCTCCACCATAGCCAGCCGCTCTTCACCGGTTGCCCCGGCTTCATGCTTATGAGGCGGGATATGCGAAGGCATGAACCAGACCTCCTGCAGACCGTAGCTCTCGCGCGCTGTCTCAGCGGCCATCATATGGCCGATATGCAGAGGATCGAAGGTCCCTCCCATTATGCCTACTCTCAAGAGGTCAACCTCCTATCTTGGAAGCTCAATCGTTTTGTTGTCGCGTGATTCCTTGTACAGAACGATAGTCTTGCCGATAACCTGAACAAGCTCCGAACCGGACTGCTCGGCAAGCGCGGCACCAATTTCCTTGGGATCATCAGCGTTGTTATTCAGTACACTGATCTTCATCAGCTCGCGTTTCTCAATAGCTTCTTCAATGTGACGGATCAGATGATCGTTTACGCCGCCTTTGCCAACCTGAAATACAGCATCCAGATGATGAGCCAAAGAGCGAAGATAACGTTTTTGTTTGCCTGTTAACATAAATGTGAAAACTCCTTAATTAACATATATTATTACCCTGTTCAGTGAAAATCATTTGCCCGGCACCTGGCCGAGGCAATCCGCAATGGTCTGACGCATAATCGCTGCGGGAGCTTCAAGTCCCGTCCAGTACTCCAAGGCGTAAGCGCCCTGGTAGACGAACATACCTAGCCCGCCGTGAACGCTGCAGCCGCGCTTCAGGCTCTCTGTAAGCAGCCGGGTATGCAACGGATTATAGATCAGATCGCTGACGATCATCCCTTCATGCAGCCCGGATGGATCGATCGGCATGTCTTCCATATGCGGATACATCCCTACGGATGTAGTATTAATTACAATATCCATGCTGCCAAGCACGCCGGGAACGGCATCCATCCCTGCTCCGGTTAAGCTGCCCCGGCTGCTGAAGCTATCTGCCAGCTGACGGGCCCGTTCCTCATTACGGTTCACAATCAGGACCGAAGCCGGCTGCTCCTTCAGCAGCGCCGAGACAATCCCTCTGGCCGCACCGCCGGCTCCAATTACCAGAATACGGGTGCCGGTGAGATCCGGCACAGCCTCTGTCATAAGCGAGCGGACATATCCGATTCCATCCGTATTGAAGCCGGTCAGTATACCATTGTCATTGACGATGGTATTGACTGCGCCGACATCCACCGCACTTGAATCCAGCCGGTCCAGATACTGCATCACGGCAACCTTATGCGGAATCGTTACATTCACGCCACGGAAGCCAAGGGTTCGTATCGCCTGCACCGCATCGCCCAGCTTGTCCGGCGTGATGTGCAGCGGCACATAAGCTCCAGAGAGACCGAGCGCCTGGAGCGCTGCCCCGTGCATCAGCGGGGATTTGGACTGGGCAATCGGGTCACCCATCACGCCCAGCAGGAGTTCCCCGTGACTCTGCGTGTTCCTGCCTGTCTCAGTCATGTCGCCTTCCTCCTGTACAATTAGATCAGCGACGGACGGGTAAGCACCTTGACGCCGCGCGGCACATGGACAGCTACTACCGCTCCGGCTGTACCGTTCACCTTGATCCAGCCCAGACCGGAGATGAACAGGTCGGTCTCACTATTCCTGGAGATACGGAATTCATGGCGCTGCCACTGCGGCAGCTTGTCCATGTCGGCAGTTCCCGGCGGAGACAACAACTCGCCCCGGTGGTCTTGGTACAGGGAATCTGCACGCTCCAGCTTCGTGCGGTGAATCTTCAGGGTGCCGCTGATGAAGCAGGTGAAGGACTGGCGTTCCCCCTGAATGAAGTCGAAGCGTCCCAGTCCGCCGAAGAACAGAGACTGGCCTTCATTCAGCTGGTAGACCGCAGGCTTGAGCGGATTCTCGGGCATCACTGCGCCCAGATCCTTGCGCTCGACCAGCTCACTGTAGCGCCAAGGGTATACGATCCCAGGCGTATCAATGATGGAATGGCCGTCATCCAGCGGGATTTTGACCATATCGAGGGTGGTGCCCGGATAACGGGAGGTCGTCAGCTCCTCTTCCAGGTCACTGTAATCGGAGATCAGCCGGTTAATCAAGGTGGACTTGCCTACATTGGTAGCCCCGACGACATATACATCACGCTGGCCGCGCATCTCGGTAACGGCCTCCAGCAGACGGTCGAAGCCCTGATTGCGCTTCGCGCTGACCAGGACGATCTCCGCCGTGCGCAGCCCCTCTTCCTTGCAGCGCTGCTGCATCCAGTTACGCAGCCGGTTCCAGTTGGTCACCTTCGGCAGCAGATCGATCTTGTTCACCGCCAGGATGACCTGATTATTGCCGACAAACCGCTGCAGCCCGGAAATCAGACTGCCCTCGAAATCGAACAGATCCACAATATGGATCACCAGTGCATTCTTCTCCCCTACTCCGCTTAACAGCTTCAGGAATTCATCCTGATTCACCGATACGGATGAGGCTTCATTGTAATTCTTGATCCGGAAGCAGCGCTGACAAATTACCGGCTCCCGCCCGAAGGCGACCTCCGGGATATAGCCGGGAAGCTCCTTGTCCACGCTCTGGAGCTTAATGCCGCAGCCGCTGCATTTCTCTGGCCGCGTCTTTTCATCGTTCATTGCATTCATTAAGATTTATCCTCCTCTTGCCACAATCCTTGCTTCCGCAGACGGGTCAAGGCAATCTGCTCCACTCTGCGGTTAATTCTTGTTCCTATTCCTTCATCCTTGACGGAGATGGGCAGCACGAGTACCGTGAACAGACCCAGCCGGTTACCGCCGTATACATCGGTAAGCATCTGGTCGCCGACCACAATCGTCTGCTCCGGTCCCAGCTCCATCAGCTTCATGGCCCGCAGGAACGGGGAATTGCTGGGCTTCTTGGCCTGATGTACAAATTCAATATTCAGCGGGGTAGCAAAACGCGACACCCGGTCCATATTGTTGTTGGATACAATCACAAGCTTGAAGCCCAGCTCCTTCACCTTAGCGAACCAGAGCAGCAGCTCAGGAGTAGCCAGCGGCGCCTTGGCGCCGACCAGCGTATTATCCAGATCCGTAATAATTCCCCGGTAGCCTTGGCGGTATAGCTCCTCCAGAGCGATATCAAACACCGTGTTTACCCGGAGCTTGGGGACTAATCTTTCAAACAATACCTTCACCTCATTTTCATACAGGAAACTTGTTACCCGGCGCTATAGGACTGCAAAAAAAACAGGGTCCGGCAGCATTTCATCACCATGGGGCATTACTTGCCGGACTTCATGCTTTTTCGCAGCCGCAAAGCTTCAGTATACACGCTGTGCCAGTCTTTGTCTTCAATAACCTGAGGGCTGTAATTCGCCCGCTCGAACATCTTCAGCAGTGCAGCAAGACTACCCGCAGCTTGCGGGCGTTCCACGCTCCACCGTGCCACGGATTCGCGCAGGGTCTCATGCTCTTTCTTCAGCATACCCTTCCTGCGCATATACCTTACCCAGCGCTCCGTTTCTGCAACAACTTTTTGCGCCGGAGTCGGCTGACCACCTAGACGCATACGGGTAATCAGGAAGCGCAGGCTCAGCCGGCGCTGCCAGATCAGGAATACGATCCAGAGCAGGAGTACAGCGGCTGCTCCAGCCACAGCCCAGGTGCCGGGATGGAACCCGGCAGACTTGTCCGTCTGTCCCGATGCCGCCGGTTCAAGCTCTTCCGGCTCCTCTTCCTGAACTTCGGGCTGATCCGGATTATCCTGCTCACTCTGCGTCAGCACCGGAACATCGAAGCCGGGCGTTGCCTCAACAGGCACCCATCCGTAATCGCCGAAATAAATTTCGGCCCAGGAGTGGGCATCCGCATTGGTAATCGTGTAGTTATTGTTCACATAACCGGCAGCGCTCTGTTGGATCATTACGCTATCCGGAATCTCGGCCTGCTCCCCGGGAGCATACCCCTTCACCCAGCGGGCTGGTATATCCAGTGACCTCGCCATGGTGACAAGCGCCGTGGAATAGTAATCACAGTATCCTTCCTTGATCTCAAACAGGAAGCTCTCGACCATATCCTTACTTCTGGCCCGTGAGGTATCCGGCTGATTCGTGTAAGGGAAGGAAGCTTGCAGATATTGCTGCAGCAGAATCGTCTTCTCGTAAGGCGTCTGCGCTCTCGCCGTAATCTCCTTGGCCAGCGCGCTCACCCGCTCAGGATAGTTATCCGGGAGCTGAAGATACTGCGGATCGATATTCTTATTACTGTAGAGCTGCTCGAAGGTCTGCATGCTCAGTTCCTTAAGGGGAACCACCGGCACCTCCGAGGTTACCACATAGGTCTGCGGGTAAGCCCTCGTCTTGCCTCCGGGATTCCACAGCAGTTCACTGTCTTCACTCCGCCAGGCCAAGCCGCTGCTCTGTTCCTGCCCGTCCACCGAGTCTACCCCCGAGATCGAATAGCCGCCGAACAGAACCGGATAACTGTTCCCTCCGAGCAGCTTGACGGTCTGCTTGAGCGTACGGGTCTCTGTCTTGGAAGCGGCAGCGCGCTCCAGCGGCTCGCCCACCTGGACTTCGTTATGTTTTCCCCGGCCGGAGGTATCATCATCTGTCCAGCCTTTGCCCGAATACACGCTGCGGATCTCGCCGCGCATATAGGTGCGCAGATCGGAGGTCACTTGCATGACCGGCGAATAATCGAAATTGAAGCCCCCGCCCAGATTGTCATCGTTCAGGCTGTAGCCCGAAGTCGTCGCGTTCGCCGCTGACCCGCCGCTTCCGCTGTCCCCGCCCCCGGAGGAGGGTCTGGACGAGACCGAGTTACCGTTCCACTTTTGCCAGGCGGTATACGGGTCGGTCAAGGTTGGACGCACGCCAGGCATGTTCACCCCGGCAAGGATGACCAGTGAGAAAATAATCGCTATATTCAAGGCAACCTTCATCGGGTACCTCAGCATATAGGTCCAGCCGCGCGGATAATGCAGCTGGAAATTCCTAAGATGCCGCGTGACCAGCCAGCCCATACCGGCAAAGACCGTCCAGGCTACCTCCTGCCACATTACCGCTGTCGTGAATGAATCCAGCGCGGCGAAGGCTGTGATATTCGCCGCGATGAACATCAGAATCCGTGCCTTGCTGTTCACCCACCAGGCGGACACAAGCAGCAGCGCCCAAGCCCCCAGCGCAAACCAGATGTACGGATTCATCGATACCGTTATCCCCGGCAGCCGGTCAAGAAATGCCGGCAGCAGAGGATCAGGAATGTAAATGCCGTAACTGATAATCACGTTGTATACGATAAATACCACTGCCGCGCCTTCCAGCAGAATGCGGTACACATTTTTGAACGGAAAAATAATTTCAATAGCTGTAACGGCCAGCAGGGTTAGCGCCACAGAAACGGTGGTCTCCTGCAGCCAGAAGGGCACCGTATAGGACACCCACTGCATAGCGATAATGCTTAGCCATAGCAGCGTCAGCCCGTGATGCCAAGAGGAACGTATCGCCTGGAACCAGTGCTTCATCGGACAGAATCACCTCCAAGTACCGCAGGAAGCTCCTGAAGTGTGCTGATGCTATGTCCGGTAACGCCATGCGAGTGCAGAATATTCTGCCACTCACCGGCCCGGTATTTCCCGGAAGGATGAAGAATATGAATATGGGAAGGCGTCATCCCCCGGTTCTCCGCCCAGTGCAGCGTATCCAGCACCACTCTGCCGCTCTGCGGACTGATCAGTACGAAATACGACCCCTTGGGGAACAGCCGCTGGACACTCTCCAGCCTGTTAATCAGCGGCCCCTTACCTTCCGCGTTGATGTCTATCAAATACTGAATCATCTTTTGCCGCTCGGCATTGCCTTCCGCCGGACTGAACACCTTCGTATGCTTATCCAGACAGCACATTCCAATGCCGATCCGCTCCCGGATGCCGAAGCCGAGGAGAGAAGCCGTGACCGAGACCGCCAGCTCGAATTGTGCGGAGTTGTAATAGCCGCTGGAGGTACCGTCCAGCACCAGAATGGTTCTGGGAACGGATTCATGCTCGAATTCCTTGGACTTCCACTCACCGGTCTTCGCCGTTGCATTCCAGTGAATGCGCGTCAGCCGGTCGCCGTAGACATAATCACGCACACCGTTGATCTGCGTGGTCTCACGCCGTGACTGAAGCAGCGATACCTGCGGCCCCGACAGGCGCGCCTTGCGCTCGTATAGCTGCCAGCGCGGCACTACGACAGCCCGGGGCATCACCCGGAACTGGCCTTCTGCCTTGAAGGTTCCCTTGTGCTCCATCAGACCGAAGATGTCCTCGCTGAGAATATCCGTATTCTCAAAAGAATAACGGCCCCGCTCCAGCAGCGGCGTCTGGAACAGCAGCTCGCCCCGTCCGCCCATGTTCGGAATCAGGCTCTCCTCGAATACCCAGGACTCTCCGTTATGGCGCTTCAGAATTTCCCTTACGATCACGTAGGGCAAAGGCAGAAATCCCGGAATGGTCACTTCCAGCTTCACCTTTAGAAAGCCCCCGGCATATAGCAGGTCCGGCTTATCCTGTTCGGAATAGAAGCTGCGTGTGCCTCTGGTCCGCCGGACTCCTTCAAGGCCGCCAATGAACAGATACAGAATGAGAACAGAGACCATAATGAACAGCATGAAGGAGGTTTTGCCGCCCTGAAACAGCACGTATAAGAGTGTGATGACCCAAATGGCCAGAACGCCCGTGAACTTCCTCAGCTGAACCGCAGCGGCAGCCCGCGTAAGTAAGGCCCTCATCTTATTGCCTCATGGTTACAGGCACGTTAATGCTCTGAAGCAGCTTCTGGAGCAGGGAGTCCATGCTGACGTTATCCAGGCGTGATTCCGGCCGCAGCAGGATACGGTGTCCCAGCGCATACGGGGTCAGGGTCTTCACATCATCAGGCAGCACATAATCCCGTTCCTGGAGAAAAGCGTAGGCCTTGCAGGCCATCATGAACGATAACGATGCCCGGGGGCTGGCGCCCAGCAGCACCAGCGGATGCACCCGCGTCTGTCGGACCACATCCAGCAGGTAGTTCAGCACCGGCTCGCTGATGAACACATCGCGGATCTCCTCCTGAATGGCGGCGATCGTCTCCATGCTGGTTACGGGAGCCAGCCTGTCCACCGGCTGGCCCTGCTGATGGGTACGCAGCAGGTTCTTCTCGGTGTCTGCATCCGGGTAGCCCAGGCTGATCCGCAGCATGAAGCGGTCCAGCTGAGCTTCGGGAAGGGTATAGGTTCCCTCGAAATCTATCGGATTCTGGGTCGCGCAGAGCATGAACGGATGCGGAAGGGGATAGGTCTCTCCATCGACCGTAACATTGCGTTCCTCCATTACCTCAAGCAGTGCGGACTGGGTCTTGGTGGTCGCCCGGTTGATCTCATCGGCCAGCAGAATATTGGTCATCACCGGGCCCGGGCGGAAGTGAAACATCTCATCGCGCGGATGATAGACGGATACACCGGTAATATCACTCGGAAGAATATCCGGGTTACACTGAATACGCCGGTATTCGCCGGACATCGACCGGGAGAGCGCGCGGATCAGCTGGGTTTTGCCAGTCCCGGGAACATCCTCAATCAGGACATGTCCGCCTGCTAACAGGGCAGTCAGCAGCAGTTCTATTTCAAAGCTTTTACCAAGAATACAGGATTCCAAATTAGTGCGGACAGCGTTCATTATTTGCGTAGATTCTTGACGTACGGGCATGTATATTAAACCCTCCTATATCAGAATAAGCAGTAATATATACATTTTACATGATAGGAGTACCGAAAGTACATGTTAGGCCAAGTGAATTTGTAGAGTCGCATGCTAGATTTGTCCAAAAGAAACCCGCATCAGGCGGCGCAACCCCCCTTCATATAAAAAGGGACCGCTCTAGGCGATCCCGGAATTGACATATCTATTGACGATCTATCCACCGTCAGTTACCCCTTCGGCCGGACCACCAGCGCCGCCAGGAAAGAGAAGACAATCGCCGAGGAAATCCCGGCGCTGGTCACATCGAAAATCCCGGTGACGACGCCGACCCAGCCATCGCGCTCCAGTTCAGTCAGCGCCCCGTGGACCAACGAATTCCCGAAGCTGGTAATGGGCACACTGGCTCCTGCTCCAGCGAATTTCACGAGCGGATCGTAGATGCCAAAAGCGTCGGCAGCCGCACCAAGTACCACCAGCGTACTCATAGTATGGGCCGGGGTCAGCTTCAGCACATCGAACATCAGCTGGCCGATCACGCATATCGCACCCCCGACCAGAAAAGCCCATAAATATATCATGCTCCTTCACCTCCACTCTCCAGAGCTACCGCATGGGCTACGCACGGAATACTCTCCCCTTGTTGATAAGACAGCGGCGACAAAAGCGCTCCAGTCGCTACGATCAGTACCCGCTTCAATTCTCCCTTCTTCAGCCGGCCCATAATATGCCCGTAGGTGACTGTGGCAGAGCAGCCGCAGCCGCTTCCTCCGGCTATGACATATTTCTGCTTGTCCAGATCATAGATCATCAAGCCGCAGTCATTGAAGACCGTCTCCTCCATCGGGATGCCTTCCTTGGCCAGCAAATCCTTGGCAATCGGCAATCCGATGGAAGCCAGATCGCCTGTAACAATCAGATCATAATGACCGGGCGACAGCCCCGTGTCCCGGAAATGTGCCGTAATCGTATCGGCGGCTGCCGGGGCCATAGCGGTTCCCATATTGAACGGATCTTTCAGCCCCAGGTCCATGATGCGCCCAAGCGTTGCATACACCACATGGGGCCCTTGAACCGTCCCATCGTTCACGCCTACCACTGCACAGCCAGAGCCTGTTACAGTGTACTGGGCGGTGGGCGGCTTCTGCGAGCCGTACTCTGTCGGGTAGCGGAACTGCTTCTCCACCGTACAGTTGTGGCTGGATGTGCCGGCCAGCACGTACTTGCCGCCGCCGGAATCCACGATCATGGAGGCGATGGCCAGGCTCTCCATCGAGGTGGAGCAGGCACCGAACACCCCGAGGTAAGGCACGCCAAGCTTGCGTGCGGCGAAGGAGCTGCTGATGATCTGATTCATCAGATCCCCGCCGACGAAGAACTCCAGCTTCTCCTGCTCCAGATTCGCATTCATCAGGGCAAGCTTGGCAGCTTTTTCAAATAAAGCGCGTTCTGCCTTCTCCCATGTTTTCTCGCCCATTTCCAGTGAATCGTAGACAAAGTCGAAGCTTGAGGCCAGCGGCCCTTCCCCCTCTTCGGGTCCCACCACTGCGGAGGTCCCAAGGATCACCGGACGGTTCGTAAATTCCCAAGTCTGTTTGCCGAGTTGCTTCATCGTTTAATGTGCACCTCCCCAGCCCATAACGGCATACACTACACCCACGATAAAAGCAGCAACGACGCCGAACACAATAACCGACCCGGCCAGCTTGAACATGTTCCCGCCCACACCCAGCACCAGCCCTTCAGCCCGGTGCTCCAGCGCGGCGGAGCACATGCTGTTGGCGAATCCTGTGACCGGCACTGCTGTGCCGGCACCGCACCATTGGGCGAGCTTGTCATACACCCCGAAGCTGGTCAATATGACGGAGAGCAGAATCAGAATGGCTACTGTCGGGCTTGCCGCCTCCCGGGAGGTCATATCGAATATCGCCATGAACGCTTCCTGGATGCCTTGCCCAAGCACACAGATGAGACCTCCAGAGAGGAAGGCACGCATACAGTTTTTGAATATGGGACGGGATGGTACATGAGGCTTGGCCAATTCCTGATAAGACTTCGGGGTCAGACCGTCAAGGTTCAGCTTGACGCCTGACTTTTTTGTTTTTGCCGGCAATGCAGACACCCCCTGAACTGATAGATACGAAAGGGAACGGTCAGCGGGTAAGCTGCAGTCCCGTCCCTTCGTGTTATGCGGAATTGAGTTTTTCTTATTGTTCACTTCAGGCGGCCCCGTTATGTCCCTCCTGCTCAGGAAAAATAAAACAGCACAACAATCAGCAGCAAAAACAGCACCAGGATCAGTACCGCCTCATTCTCCCGCCCGTACCGGCGGCGGCACCGCCTGGGCAAGCTCTGCCGGCGGACCGGCACTTTGCGGAATCCGCTCCGGCTGCCTGCCTGGGCTACACTCCCCGAGAGCCACATTCTCCTCGCTTCCTTTCTCCGGCTCCTGCCTGCAGAGCCCTTACCGTATAGTATTCGCACAGGGAGTCTCTGTGTTCATTTGCTCTTCCGGCATGGACAAGCGGCGTAAGAATGTTCATACTAGATGACATAAAGGAGCGATATATGTATGAATACAGACACCCTTGAATTGTTCAAAACCTTAACAGAATTCCCCTCAGCCTCCGGCTTCGAGCGCGAACTGCGCGCTTATGTCAAGGAGGCTATGACGCCTTATACGGATGAATTCGTACAGGACCGCCTTGGCAGCCTGTTCGGCGTAATGCGCGGTGAAGCTAACGGTCCCAAGATTATGGTCGCCGGCCATTTCGATGAGGTAGGCTTCATGGTTACCGGCATTACAGACAACGGGATGATCCGCTTCACACCGCTGGGAGGATGGCTGGCTTCGGCCGTGGCCTCACAGCGCCTGCAGATTATTACGCCGAAGGGTACGCTGAACGGCGTGGTCGGCAGTACACCCATCCACCTGCTGAGCGCGGATGAACGCGGCAAGGCCGGAGAGATCAGTAAGATGTATATCGATATCGGCGCAGACAGCCGTGAGGAGGCGCAGAGCTTCGGTGTAGCTCCCGGACAGCAGGTCGTACCGGTTTGCCCGTTCACTCCGCTCGCCAATCCGAAGAAGATTATGGCCAAGGCCTGGGACAACCGCTACGGTGTCGGACTGGCTATTGAATTAATGAAGGAACTGCATGGACAAGCCTTGCCGAATACGCTCTACTGCGGGGCTACCGTTCAGGAAGAGGTCGGGCTGCGCGGTGCCCGGACGGCCGCCAATCTGCTGGCCCCGGATATTTTCTTCGGGCTGGACGCCAGCGCCGCTGCCGATATGACCGGCGACCGCCAGGCCTTCGGCCATCTGGGCCAGGGCGCGCTGCTGCGTATTTTTGACCCGACGATGATTACCCACCGGGGACTGATTGAATACGTACAGGATACGGCTGATACTCATAAGATCAAGTACCAGTATTTCGTCTCCCAGGGAGGAACGGATGCGGGTCAGGTGCATCTCAGCGGAATCGGCATTCCTTCAGCAGTGATCGGCATCTGCTCCCGCTACATCCACACGGCAACCTCGATCATCCACAGTGATGATTATGCGGCAGCCAAAGAGCTGCTGATTAAGCTGGTGCAAGGACTGGACCGCACGACACTGCAGACGATTCTGGAGAACAGCTAGACAACCTCCCCACAAAGTGGGGCTTTAGCTCCGAAGCCTATTCAGGCACTTTGCGGGGACCCCAGAACATATAAAGTCTTTTCTTTCTAACACAAATAGCCGCAAGGATAAGCTTATAGGCTTTCCTTGCGGCTGTATTTTTATGTTATTAGCTCAGCTTCGAGTATTGCTCCATCGCAGACTGATGAACCTTGTGATCCGCAGCAAGCCCCGTGTACTTCGTCAGTGCGGCTTCTGCTCCAAGCTCCGCGATTGCAGCTTGCAGCTCTACCGCTTCGGGGTCATCCCCCGCCTTGAACAGCAGCGCACCTGCCATGGAACGCGTCAGCGCCGTGTAGCTCAGCCCTCTGTCATACGCCTGTGTTGCAGGGGATACCAGACGGTCACTCGGTGACAGCTTGCGCAGCGGCGAACGCCCTACACGGGATACCTCATCGGTCAGCGCCGGATTGCGGAAGCGCTCCAGAATTTTATCGATATACTTACTGTGTTCCGCTGCATCGAAGCCATGCTTCTGGACCAGCACCGCGCCGGTCTCCTCCAGCACCTCACGAACCTTCGCCGTTAAAGCCTCATCCGCCATAGCCTGCTGAATGGTCTCGTAGCCCTGCAGGAAACCAAGGTACGCCGCAGAGCAGTGGCCCGTGTTCACAGTGAAGAGCTTGCGTTCAATATACGGCTCCAGATTCTCTACATAATGCACCCCTTCAACCGGCGTATAGCCCGGGATCATCTGCGAGGCGTCCACCACCCATTCATAGAACGGCTCAACGACCACCTTGAGAATATCCTCGTGCTGCTGGAGCGGAACGATCCGGTCCACTGCCGCGTTAGGAAAAGCAACTGAAGATTCAGCCTTCGCACGGGTCTCTTCATCCAGCTTCGCGTACACCAGTTCCTTGAGCTGCGCACTGCCGCCAATTGCATTCTCGCAGGCGATCACATGCAGCGGTGCGGAGGAGACAGTTACTCTCCGGCGGATGCCGTCCGCCACCGTTCCTGCGATATGCTTCAGAATCGATACGCCGACCGCCGTAGTAACCAGATCCGCTTCAGCAATGGCGGCCGCCACTTCATCTGCATGCGTTACACTGCTAAGAGCCGTAACATTCTTCACGATGACCGTTTCCTGACCGTCGCTCGCCAGCGTGACCGGATACTCCCCGCGTTCCTTGAGCTGGGCAACAAAGGCCTCATTCACATCCACAAAAGTGACTTCATACCCCGCCTGCGACAGCAGCAGCCCGATGAAGCCCCTGCCGATATTGCCCGCGCCGAAATGGACCGCCTTCATTACTCCAGTCCTCCTTCGAAGATTGCAATGACATCAGCAGCTGTAGGAGCGTTCATGACGCGTTCAATGGCATCATCCTCGGTGAAAATCATCGCCACGTTCGTCAGAACCTCCATATGTCCGTCGCCTGCGGCTGCAATGCCGATGACAACAAACGCCGGCTCATCGCCGCCGAAATCCACCCCGTCCGGGAAGCGGATGATAGATAACCCAGTGGACTTAATATAAGGCCGCGCTTCCTTAGTACCGTGCGGAATAGCCAATCCGCCGCCCATATACGTGGACACTACTTCCTCGCGCTCCAGCATCTTGGGAACATATTCCTCCGTTACATGCCCTGCATCGACCAGCAGCTTACCCGCCATCTTGATGGCTTCGTATTTATCGTTGGCAGCACCGTGCATAATCACTTTATTTTCTGACAGGATACTCATATGGTTTCTCCCTCTTTCAACATTTATTTTGGAAAAAATGCAGCAGCTCCGAGGATAAATACCCCCGGATCTCTGACTCTGAACGCTCTTCCAGCAATTGAACCAGCTCGGAGTTCAGCAGCAGTGCACTGATCTCGCTGAGCACCTCCAGGCTCTCCTTAGAGAGTCTGCGCGGAGCCAGCATAAGCAGAATGACTCTGACCTCTGTATCCCCCTCCAGAATTACGGGTTGATCGAGCCGGTACAGGGTCAGCGATGACAGGTGAATATGGCTGCTTCTGGTATGGAACAGCGCCAGTGCGGTATCAGGGATCACCTGGCTGGTCATCCGCTCCCGTTCGAGCAGACGCTCCAGCACAATACCGGCATCCCCGACCACGCCGTTTCCATTCAGCGTCTCCAGCATCTCCACTATCGTCGCTGACAGATCCATCCCCTTATTATCAATCGGATGGAACCGGAACCGCTCCAGCAAGCTGACGATCTCATCCAGGATGCCCTTGTAGCTCCTGAGCCGTTCAAGCGAGGCTTCCTCCCGGACCACGTGGTCCGGTTCACTGGGCATCCCCTTCTCCCGTTCCCGCAGCGTCGTATTCTGAATGTAATTCAGCAGCTTTTCGATCTCCTCCGCTGTGAGCAGGGGGCTAATCTTGATGTAACGCTCCTTATCAATCGGCAGATCAATGGTAGATATAATCAGATCGTAATCTTCATCCGGCAGGCGCGCCGCTTCATACCAGGAGATGTTGCCGAGAATCTCAATCTGCGGCATTTCCTTGGTCAGCCGGGTGGCTAGCAGCCGGGAGGAGCTGAGGCCGCTGGCACAGACCAGAATGGCTCTTACGTTGCGCCTTAGCTGGTTCAGCCGCTCTGCGGAAGCTCCGAAATGCATGACCAGAAATCCAATCTCTTCATCCGGGATCTGGGGCTCCAGCTGCATATCCTCTACGGCTGCGCGGATGATGTTGAACAGATATTCGTAATCCCTGCGGATCGGGCCGAGCAGCGGGTTACGGATACGTGTGCCCTCCCGAATCCGCTTCAATGCCGGATCAATATGCTCCAGCAGACCTTCGCGCAGGGAACGGTCGCTCTGAAAGGGCAGCCCCGTCCGCTTGACCACGCTCTCGGTCAGCTTGTAAACAATCTCCATTAATTCAATATCGCCGTAAGCATAGCCCGAAGAGGAGAAGGAATCCTGAACCCGGTCGAACAACCCGGCAATATATAGAATCTCTACCCGGGGAATCTTCAGCTCAAGCACCTCTGCGAGCTGCTGCACAAATCGCTCGGCTCCTGCAATGTTCCGGTGGTCGGACACCCTGGAATAGCCTGCTTCCGCCCCGCTGTCGATGCTCCGGCTAAGCTCAATCCGCCGGGTAGTGACGGCAAGGGCCAGGAGCATTTCCATATAGACAATTTCGGGCAGCTCCGCCGTCCATTTCCATTCCATATCCCACAACGTATTCTCTACTTCCATGAGCTTAGCCTGACCTACTGTAGTCAGCAGCACGCGAAAAGCCGGATTGCTCTCAGCCAGAGAACCATGGCCGACCAGATCAGACAAATCCAGATGCTCTGCAGCTAAACGGCCGATCGCCCGGCGCTTGTCGAGCTCGCTGCCGGTGATTTCTACGCCATAGCCTCTTCTCCGGACCAGCTCCAGCCCAAACTTACGGACCCACTGCTCCAGTTCATCCAGATCATAGCTGATAGAAGCAACTGTAACCTTAAGGGAATGCGCAAGTGTGAACAGCTTCACCGGCTCCTCCGCCTCCAGCAGAACGCAGAGCTCGAATACCTTGCGGTCTTCGCCGGAATAATCCGCCGGCTTCTCTTCCCGCAGGAACAGGCGCAGCTCCGCAAGACCGGCCTCCGGGCCGCTCAACCCAATACCTTTGCCTGATTTTTTGATCAGATGAAGACCAAAGTTTTCAATTGCGGACTCTATATCCTCCATCTCCCGGTGTACGGTTCTTACGCTTACCCCGGTAGCCTCGGCAATTTTCACAGCGGTAATCTCTCCGCTTACTTCGAGCAGAAGCCACAGGATCTGGCGCTGTCTGGCGGTAATTTTCGTCATTTCCGCTAACCCTCCGCCTTGCATTAAGTGGAAACGGCTTTGCCGCCCTTTTGAAGGACGGTACCGTTTCAGCGAAAAATAGAAGGATCATATATAAAGCGATGCCTATAAATCCTTATATTTCAAGCACAAACGGATATGCCGTCCTATAAGGGACGGCATCCGTTTCAGCGAGAAGTATATACTTAGATTTTACACTTGTGCCTCTTACTTCAAACGTTCTACAAGCTCATCATATTTCGGGCTCTTCAGGAAGTTATCAATCGAGATATGCTCTGCCCTTGGATTGCTGGCAATCGCCCGGTCGGTAAGCGTCTTCTGGGTGACCACGATGTCTGCGTCCGCCGGAATTTCACTGACCGCAGAGTTCGTAACGGTGATGTTCACCCCTGCATTTTGCAGCTTCTTTCTCAGGACCGAGGCGCCCATTGCACTGGAGCCCATCCCTGCATCACAAGCGAAGACGATTTTGTTCACATTGGCTTTGGTGCGGACATTGGAAGCCACCGTTGCAGTTGCAGCAGTCTGCGCTGCCGTACCTGCAGACTTCATGTCTCTCATTCTGGCTTCTGCCGCTTCCAAATCCATCTCTTCTTGATCATTATTCTTGGAAGATCTCAGAAGCACCGCTGCAATCAGGAACGATACGATAGTAGCAACGACTACCCCAGCAATCATTGGAAGATATCCGCCCTTAGGCGTCATTGCGAAGTAAGCAAAGATACTGCCTGGCGAAGGAGAAGCTACCAGACCGGCGCCCAGCATCTGGAAGGTGAATGTACCGGACATTCCGCCGCCGATGACCGCCAGAATCAGACGCGGATTCATCAGGATGTAAGGGAAGTAGATCTCATGAATCCCGCCCAGGAAGTGAATGATAATGGCGCCCGGTGCGGAAGATTTGGCAGAGCCTTTGCCCGCCAGCCAGTATGCCAGCAGGATCCCCAGACCAGGACCCGGATTTGATTCGAGCATGAACAGGATGGATTTGCCGATTCTCTGGGATTCTTCAAGCGCAATCGGTCCCAGTACCCCGTGGTTGATCGCATTGTTCAGGAACAATACCTTGGCCGGCTCAATGATGATGTTGATGAGCGGCAGCAGATTGTGGTTAACCAGGAACTCCACGCCATTTGAGAGGATGTTGGTCAAACCTTGAACCAGCGGCCCAACGCCTTTTAAGGCTCCCAGCGTCAACGCGCCGCCGATGATCCCCAGCGAGAAGTTATTGACCAGCATTTCGAACCCGGCTCTGATTTTGCCGTCCACTGCCTTGTCGAACTGCTTCAGCACCCAGGCAGCCAGCGGACCGACAATCATCGCACCCAGGAACATTGGGATCGTTGAGCCTACGATAACCCCCATGGTTACCAGTGCGCCGATGACAGCACCGCGTTTGCCGTGAACCATCTGTCCGCCGGTGTAACCGATCAAGAGAGGAAGCAGGTAGTTAATGATTGGGCCTACCAGAGCTGCAAGGCTCTCATTGGGATACCAGCCCGTTGGAATAAATAATGCTGTAATCAATCCCCAAGCGATAAAAGCGCCGATATTCGGCATTACCATACCGCTGAGCATACGTCCGAATTGTTGAACCTTCACCCTTGCACCGCCGGATGAAGCTTGTTTCGTTGCCGTTGTGGCCATTTAAGATGCCCCCTTATTGTGATGAACGGGAACCTTCCGCACTGCATTCTGAAAGGTGTTTTCCCTTTGAACACATCGTAAATCAAAGCGCTTTCTTTGTCACCAAATTGAAAACACGGTTTCGGCATGAACGTTGTTGACAACATTTAAGAGCTCCTGCCAAGGGGCTTAAGTCCGGTATCCGCCTTGCTCCAATCGGCCTACAAGCTTCCTCATAGGATGCACAAATTCACGTATAATATCATGTCTTGAATTGTATTCGGTTTATCGCATAGTATCCAAGACAGCAAAGTAACCCCACAAAGTGGGGCTTTAGCGTAGGTGATGATTCAGGTACTTTGCGGGGACCCCAAAACAAAAAGCCGCCCCCCTAAGCGGAGACGGCTATGCCATGCAGCAGCAGTTAAGCTATGATCAAATCATGTCCAACGGAACCTTCCACGACGGCTGGGGAAAAGCATCGTCGAGCTGCCACAGCTCGTCGTCTGTAAGCACAAGCCCCGCAGCAGCCGCATTCTCATTCACGTGCTCACGGGTAGCAGCCTTGGGAATAGCGATGACATCCCCGTCACGGATGGTCCAGGCCAGCAGAACCTGCAGCGGAGTGACCTCATGATTCCGGGCAATCCGCTGCACGGATTCATTCTCGGTCAGCCCTTTTCTCAGCGTTCCCGCCTGTGCCAGCGGAGAATAGGCCATGACAGGAATCTTATGCCCTCTCAGCCAAGGCAGCAGCTCATGCTCAATCCCTCTTGAGCCCAGATGATAGAGCACTTGATTCACTGCGCAGTGATTGCCGCTGGGGATGTGCAGCAGCTCCTGCATATCTGCCGTATCCAGATTGGATACGCCCCAGCGGGCGATTTTACCGGATGCAACCAGTGCCTCCATCCCCTCCACGGTCTCTTCCAGAGGAATATTGCCGCGCCAATGCAGCAGGTACAGGTCCAGATGGTCCGTGCCGAGCCGCTTCAGGCTGGCTTCACAGCTGCTGATCAGCTTAGTGCCGCCTGCATTATGCGGGTACACCTTAGAGACCAGGAATACGCTGTCGCGGATGCCCCGCAGCGCTTCACCTACCAGCTCCTCGGAGCGGCCGTCCCCGTACATCTCAGCCGTGTCAATCAGATTCATGCCCAGCTCCACGCCCTGACGAAGCGCAGCAATCTCTTCTGCCCGGTTCGCCGGCTGGTCGCCAATCCTCCACGTCCCCTGCCCCAGTCTGGGCAGCACAGCTCCGTCATTCAGGCGGATACTCTCAGATACAGGTTTGCTCATATGTGATAAGTCTCCTTATAAGAATAATGTTCTTCCTTACTATACTTACCATAATAGCGCCTGCGAAACATCCGGGTAAGCGTGAAGCTCTGTAAAGTTTCAGCAGCCTCAGCCGATTAGCTTCAGACCCGTTACGGCACCCAGAATCAGCACAATGCAAAGAATTCGCCGCAGATCACGTGCTTCGCCGAAGAACAACATCCCCATGATCGCCGCTCCGGACGCTCCAATCCCTGTCCAGATCGCATAAGCAATTCCCATGGGCAGACTCTCCATCGCCAGAGACAACAGCAGAAAGCTTGCCCCGAAGCCTAGAATCAAAAGACAGAAGGACTGCCAGTTGCGGTTTTTGTACAGCTTGCCAATCATGGCGACCCCGAACATTTCACATATTCCGGCGGTAATCAGCATCACCCATGCCATCTCAATTCATCTCCTTTGCCTGTTCAGGTTCAGCCTGAGCCGGGGTAACCAGCTTCAAGCCGACGACGCCCGCCAGCAGCAGGCCGATCAGCAGCAGCTTCAGCGGCCGCAGCGGTTCACCGAACAGGACTCCACCTGCCAGAACGGTACCCGCTGTTCCAAGTCCGACAAATACAGCATAGACCGTCCCTACCGGCAGCCTGCCGCTAGCCCAAATAAGGGCGTAGAAGCTGATCAGGATAGCCGCTACCGTAACCGCCCATTCCCATGGAGTGGAGGCATGCTTCAGCCCGATGACCCATATCACTTCAAAGCAGGCAGCGCCTGCAATCATGATCCAGCTCTTAGTGTTCTTCTTCATTTCTCCGTCCTCCTGTTTCATAAAATAAGCCCGGAAGGTTATCGTCATTGACTGACGATACCTCCCGGGCTTTTGTCCCTCCGTGTATACACGGATTGGCTTCATCCGTGTGTTCTCCCTCGGACCAGACCAGCGGTGTCTACCTGCTGCGGAACCCTAGAGAACTATTAACTAAATTATTAACTTACATCCTATGTTAGCAAATCACTCTGCCAAAAGCAACTCTCTAGCCGCCGGCGGTCCCGGCTGATGATTAGCCCTTAATGGCCCCCTCGGCAATTCCATGCATAATAAACTTCTGAAAGAACCCATAAATCACAATGACAGGGAGCGCAGTTAAGACAAGTGCTGCCAGGATTAGCGGCCATTCTTTGTTATATTCCCCGAACAAGGTGTTGGTCGACAGAATCAGTGTATATTTGGTAGTATCCGTCAGCATAAGCAGAGGCAACAGGAAATCATTCCAGATCCACAGGAAGTCGAGAATCGCAATAGTCACCGTAATGGGAACCAGCAGCGGAAATATAATCCGCCAGAACGTCTGGAACTCTCCGCACCCATCAATGCGCGCAGCCTCCTCCAGTTCACGGGGAATGGATTTGACAAACCCGTGATACAGGAACACGGCCATATTTACGCCAAGCCCGATATAGATGACCGCCAGCCCGTAAGTGCTGCCGCTGACATGCAGTGCTTTGGCCATGCGGGTCAGCGGAATCATGATCGAGTGAAACGGGACGAGCATGGAAGCGATGAACAGAGAGAAGATAGCGGCGCTCAGTCTGCCGGAGGTCCGGGACAGCTTATAGCCGGCCAAGGCTGCACAGCAGATAATGCCTGCAATTCCGAGCACCGATACAATTACTGAATTAAGCGTGCTGTTCAACAGATGGATTTTGGCAAAAGCCTGGCTGTAATTCTCGAAATGCAGCTTGGTCGGCAGGGCCACGAACGAGCTAAACATCTCTCCCTGGGTCTTCACAGAATTAATAACTGCCAGATAAATCGGGAAAAAGGAGATCAGCGCACCTGCGCAGAGGAACAAGGTGATACAGAAGGAGCTGCCTTTCCTCAGCCTCATGCCTCCACCTCTTTTCTTTTCATAACACTGATTTGAATGAAGGTGAACAGCAGAATGATGATGAACAGAATCACGGATTTGGCACTCGCGTACCCATACCTGAAGTTGTTAGAGAAGGCTTCCTCATAAATATTCATTGTAATGACTTGGGTACTGCGTCCGGGACCGCCGCCGGTGAGTCCATAGACCACCTCGAACACTTTGAATGCTCCATTCAGCGTCAGGAACAGGCAGATGGTCACGGCATGGGTAATCATAGGCAGCGTGACTTTGCGGAAGGTCTGGAAGGGGCTTGCCCCGTCGATCACGGCAGCTTCCTTCAGACTCTGCGGCACACCCTGCAACGCGGCCAGATATATAATCATCATATAGCCGACACCATTCCACAGCGATACGATAATGATCGAATAAAAAGAGACTTTCGGATTCCCGATCCATAGCTGGTCCAGAAACGCCAAAGCAGTCTTCTCCGCCAGCTGCGGCAGCACCTGCGAGAATACGAAGGTCCACATGAACGCGCTGATGATGGTGCTGATCATATTCGGCATGAAGAAGATCGTCCGGAATAAGCCTTTGCTGCGCGTCTTCGTCTCAATTAATACTGCCAGCACAAGCGCGAGAACATTCTGCAAAACAATCATGAACAACACATATTTCAGTGTGAACAGCAGCGCATTTATAAAGTCGGGGTCCTCCCGCAGCACCTCAATGAAATTACCGAGTCCGATAAACGAATAATTGGCGTTCAGACCGTTCCAGTCGGTTAAGCTGTAATACATGCCTCCGATGGTAGGAATCAGCAGAAATATTGAATAAATGATCAATGCGGGTGCGACGAAAGCAAGCAGTGAAGCTATATTTTTATAGCTCTTGACCGGCACAGAATCCGCTCCTCTCCCATAAATATAACTGACCAGGGTGGAGGAAGACAGGCTCACCTGCCTTCCGTTCCAGTGCTTGGCTGCAGCTTATTTATTCACCTTGTTGAAGGATTTCCAGGCCTTGTCAAGTGCCTTCAGGACATCATCCTGCGACACTTGACCGGCATAATAGGCCTGCAGCCCCTTGCCCACTTCATCCTTCACGGATTGCGGGATAGCCGGGTCCTGTACGGATTTGCCTGCTTTGACGTAAGTAGTAGCTTCTGTAATCCAAGGATAGCTCTCATAGGTGTGAACCGTGGCAACCGGATTGAATTTCAGCGCTTGGAACAGGCCGTTCGAAGCCTGATCATCCAGCACATAGTTCAGGAAATCAAGTGCTACCTCCTTGTTCTTGCTGGTTGGCGATAAAGCCAGCGAGGTGGAGGCGCTCAAGTTAATCAGAGTTGCAGCCGGATCATCACTGACGGGAAGCGGAGCAACGCCGAAGTCCAGATCCGGGTTCGATTTGAGAATCGTCTCGGCATACCACGGCCCCATAAGCCACATGGCTCCCTTGCCTGCCGCAAAGGCTGCCGCACCGTCATCGCCGCCTACCTCAGTAGCTTTGTCTGTACCATTCGCATTAATCAGATCAAAGATATCGAAGATGGCCGGCTTCATCTCTGTGAATGACCCTTCATCCTTGTTCATCTTGTCTACAAAATCAGGATCTTGAGTCTTCACCATTCCACCTACGGCCAGCGGAAGCACCAACTGCGGAATCCAGGATTCTTTGTAGGAGAGGACAAACGGCGTAATCTGCTTATCCTTCAGCTTACCGATCACGGTCTTCATCTCAGTCAGTGTGGCTGGCGGAGTCAGTCCCTGCTCGCTGAAGATCTTCTTGTTGTACAAGTAGCCCCAGGAGAGCGTCTCAAGCGGAAGCGCCACAATCTTGCCGTCGGCAGTCGTCACTGAAGGCTTAACGCTGTCCAGCAGCTTGGCGGCAAAAGGCTGGCTGGATAAGTCCTCCAAATATCCGGCTTTATAGTAGGAAGGGATTTCATTGACGGCATGAAGGGCGAAGATATCTGGTGCATCATTAGAAGCAAGCCGTGTCTTCAGGATCTGGGAGGCATTGTCGGCTGTTGGCATTTCCAGTTGTACGGTAACATCTATATTCTTGTCCGCCTTCTCTTTCTTCACGAATTCTGCAATATAGTTGTCATAATGCTCCTTGAAGCGCGGCTGTGCGATGAACATCTTCAGCGTGACACTCTTGGCATTCCCGTTACCGCTCCCTGATTCTTCTCCGGCCGTATTGACCGCACTTCCAGTGTTGCTGCTGCCGCAGCCTGCAAGCAGTGCAGCTGCCAGCAACGTAACCAGCATTCCTTTGCCCATTGTCCCCATACTGTAAGACCTCCCAATGTCTATGTTTGTTAACGCTTTCATTGTATCCTGATTATGAAATCGTTGAATTGGACGGTGTTACCCTTCAGCATTGGACATTTTTAAACCTTCGGACTGCTTTCTCATTTCACCGGGAGCTATACCGAAATACTTCTTGAACACTCTGTAGAAGTAGCCGACATCCTCGTATCCGGCAAGCTCTGCCACCGTCTTGATCGGAATATTCCCGCCTTCCAGCCACTGCTTCGCTTTGTCCATCCGCAGCTGAAGAATAAAATCCGTAACATTGATGCCGTATTCATGCTTGAACACCTTGCTTAAATATTCTTTGCTGACAAAAAACACTCTGGAGAGCCCCTCCAGGGTTACTGCCTCTGCATAATGCCCGCAGATGTACTGCCGGACATCCTCAAGGTTGAGCTTGTTCTTGAACCGGCGCTGCCCGATCAGCTGTTCCAGACTTCCCCCGTACAGCTCCCTTAGCCAGCACTCCAGACTCTCAGGTGTAGCCAGTACCGCATTCGGAATCTCCGTCTTCAGATGTGCATCCTCCAGTCCGTTTCCGCGCAGCAGTTCCTTCAGCAGAAGCAGCATTTCACTGGCGGCCTGCCGCAGCATCCCCGGGCTCTGAATACCGCCCAGCTTCAGCTCCTCTGTAACATTGCCCAGTACTGAATTAACACTGTCTACATTAAGTTCATTGAAGTGAACCTTCATCAGCTGCTTATGGTTGGAGAGAGACCAGGTGATATCAATATCCAGCGTATAGCGCTCCTGTTCTGCACGGATCTCCATCAGTTCCATGCGGCATTTATCCAGCACAGCGTTCAGTTCCCCGGGATCGACAGGCTTCAGTAAGTAATCTACTGCACCGTTCCGCAGTGCACTCTGGGCATATTTGAAATCATCGTAGCCGCTGATCACGATGATCTTAATATCCGGGTACTCTCTATGCAGCGCATTCATCAGCATGACCCCGTCTGTGCCGGGCATACGCATATCCGTGATTACAATATCCGGCTCAAGAGTCCCGGCAAGGCGGAGGGCTTCATTCCCCCCTTCTGCTTCGCCGACGATCTCCATTCCATAGGACTGCCACTCCCCGAAAGTCTTGATCAGTTCACGGTTCCAGCTCTCATCATCCACCACCAGCACCTTGATCATGCTTCATCTCATTCCTCTCCTGCGGGATAGTTAAAGTTACAATAGTGCCCTGGCCATGCCGGCTGGATAACTCAAGTCCGTATCTGCTGCCGAAATGCATCCGTGTCCTCGCAGCCACATTGCCAAGCCCGATCCGCTCCCCCGAGGTCCGGGAGCTGTCTCGACCCTCCAGACTTCTCCGCAGTCCGGCCAGCCGGTCTGCTTCGATCCCGATCCCATTGTCAATGATGTGGATCACCGTATCACCCTCCCGGCAGGTCACCTCCACCTTCAGCTCCCAGGCTCCTTCCTTCGGCTCAAGGCCATGGAAGAAAGCATTCTCTACAATCGGCTGCAGGCTCAGCTTGGGAATCAGACTGGTTAGGGCAGCCTCGTCGACCTCAAGACTGTAGCTGAGGCGGGCAGCAAACCGTTGCTGCTGGATCAGCATATAATCGCTAAGGTGCTTAAGCTCAGCCCGTAGCGGCGCCAGATCATCCGGCTCGCGGATAATATAACGGAACATATCACTGAGGGATCTAAGCACTCCGTAGCTATCTGAGGGACTGTTCATAAACAGCATGCTGCCGATCATCTGCAGTGTATTTTGCAGGAAATGCGGGTTGATCTGCGCCTGCAGCGCCTTCAGCTCGGCACTCTTTTTCTCCAAGGTAATCATGTATTCGTTCTTAATATGCTCACGGATACGGTGGGCCATCTGATCCAGCTTCATCTCAAGCAGGCCGATTTCATCCACCCGGTAACTGGGCCGCGGCCCCCGCTCCTTCATCATGCCGAAGCCCTGGACCGAACGGGCCAGACGTACGATCGGCGTAGCCAGACGCCAGGCCAGCAGAACAGCTAGTAGAACGGCTACCGCCACCGAAATAGCGCCCACAATCAGACCAAACTTCATGGTGTTCATAGCACTTTCGTTGATGAAGCTGGTGGGGAGGACGGTGATCAGCTTCAGGCCTACCGGATCAATAGTGCTGTAGAATACATACTCATGGTCTGCGCGAAAATAGCCTTGGGCCTCCCCGGTCCCGGCGACCCTGCTTAAGATGACTGGAGAAGGTGCTATGCCTGAGGGCTGGTACAATATCTGCCCGTCAGCACTCGCTATTATAACTGTGTCTTCGGCTCCCCTTCTAAGCAAATTCAGTGTCTGGTCCAGCATTCCCCAGCGGATCTGGAGTGCAACCGCCCCCAGCTTCTCCTGATTCTCGAACCGGTTGATGCTGCGGATCAGTTCGAATCTGCCCGGGTCCTTACGGTCGGTTGTAACCGTGAAGTCCCGGTTCTGGTCGAACAGCAGCTTATAGGCCGGCGGAACTGCTTGCAGTGATGCAATATCACTTGAGGAGGCATGAATCGTGAATAGCTTGTTATAGTCCTTCAGATACAACTCGACTCCAATCACATGGTTACCGGCAGAATAGAACAGATTGGTCAATGTATCTATAATGTTCCGCTGGGAGGTGAACTGGCTGGAGAGAGTCTGTTCTTCAGCATTCGCGAGATAATCGCTGAGATGCGGACTGATCAGCACGGTGTAGATCAGATTGTTCAATTGGGCGAACTGGCTGCCGAGATGGATGCCCGTCCATTTCATGTTGGAGAGCGTGGTGCTGATTACCTCTTCCTCCATCGAACGGCGGTTATTCTCTGCGGCTAGCCCTGTAATTGCAATAATCGGTGCTACGGCCAGCACAATCATCGTCAGCATCAGTTTATTGCGGATACTCCGCCGGAAGGGTTCAATGAGCCTTCTCATCCATCGGGCATACATGCTTCACATCAACCCCCCGCTCTTACTTGCCGTATTGTTCCCGAACTGTAGCAAAAAACTAACGCCCGATAACCGAGGGCGCTAGTTGATGTGCACTTACAGCCTGAAGCGGAGTCTTCCGAATCCGCCTATTTCTCTAAAACAATGGTATGGAACGATTCCGCCTCAAGTACAAAGGAGTGCAGCGCGGCACCGTATTCGAGAAGCAGTGTCCTTGACTCCTTATAAGGGTTGGCAATCACCAGGGTCAAGCCGCCCGCCGGTGTGCGGAATGCGGTGGCATGTGCGCTCCACGGGCCGGTCAGTCCGATGCGGACCGAGCCGGACGGGGCGAAGCGGGAGAAATGCTTCATGACATAATACTCGGGGTTAGCCACTGGCAGCCGCGTGGCGGGATCTACCGTCAGCATAGAATTCTGCTCCCAGCCCCAGGTACTTCGGCCATGCGGTGCAAGAACCATGTTCCAGTAAATATAAGCGTTCACGCCATTGGAGAAATAATGCTGGTACAGATTATAGACATACTTGGCATAGAACCATGTATTCTGCCCGTCTCCGCATTCATTCTCTGTCTGCATATATCTAAGCTCAGGGTAGCTCTGCACTGTCCGCTGGATGGCATATTTGCCGGCCCACTGATAGCCGACACCCTTCACATATTTGTAGGCCTCGGGATCACTGAGAACCACGCCTGCGTAGGCGTCATAATCAGAGGTCTTTTGCTTGATTAACTCTTCCCAGGGGTCCGGCGCATTGATCGTGCCGAGCCAGATCTCTGTATCCAGCCCATGGGCCTCGAACGCAGGGCCCAGATAATCACGGATGAATTCTCTAAGCTGCTCTCCGGTCCAGACACAGGAAGGGAATTTCTGGTCAGCCACCACCTCATTCTGTACATGGACCTGGTGAATGGTGATCCCTTCTTCCCGGTAGGCCTGCACGAACTTCACGAAGTACAAGGCATAAGCAGCAAGAATCTCCGGTTCCCACCGCAGCGTACCGTAATTATAAGCCTTCGGGAACTTCATCCAGGTTGGCGGGCTCCACGGGGAGGCGAACAGCTTCAATTCAGGATTGAGTGCCAGCGCCTCTTTGATATATGGAATCAGGTACTTCCGGTCACGTTCAATGGAGAAATGCTCCATCGCATAATCGCCGTCTGTCTCATTATGGCTGTACCATTCCAGGGCATAGTCACTGGCCCCAATTGGCAAACGGCAGATGCTCAGCCGCTGTTCCCCTTGCGGATGAAACAGTGCGTGCATGAGCTTCGCCCGCTCCTCCTCCGGTAAAACAGACATGGCCTCATAACCCAGCTCGTTGAAGCATCCTCCGAAGCCTTCAAGCGTTTGATAGCTGTCCGGTGTAATTGTCAGATTAGGTATCGTTCCGGCAGGTGCTTGTTCCGGCGCTTTCCGTGCCACCCATTGCGCCTGCTCGGAGCTGGTGTACCATTTCAATGCAGATATTGACATCCTTCTAATCACCTCTTTATATGATTACGCTTACATTGTAACGGATTGGCTTCACTGCAGTATTGGACAATTCTAGGGTCTGGTATTGGAGAATATTAATCTGGCTTGCCCCTTCCTAAGCTTAAGGCAGCGGACTGCATATCCCGCTGCCTCTTAGTCTTCCTGCAAGGAGGGCAAGCTCTATGCCTTCCCGCGGGATAGGTTCTACGCCTGTCCCGCCAGCCTGTTCAGCTCCTGCAGATCCGCTTCCAGATCCGCCTCGCTATACTTTCCCTGGCCGAAGCCGATCATGGCGCGCAGCGGCATATATTTCATCATGGCCAGCAGCATCTCCGGATTGTCGCCAAGCACATCCTCCAGCCCGAACACGCTGCTGAAGCTCTTCGCCTTCTCCTCCGTCAGCGGATTGGCGAGCAAATCGCCGACTGTAGTGTTGCGGTGGAAGCGGCCGGACAGCTTCACTGTGGACTCTACCTCAAGCTCCACGCTCAGGCGGATATCGCGTGACGAAGATCCGACAGAGATCTTGAACATCCCGCTCTCTACATGCCAGTCAGCCAGCTTCACATTGTAGTAGGCAAAGGAACGCTTATCCAAAGTAAAGGTTACGATGCGTTCTTCCCCGGGCTGCAGCTCAATCTTGGCGAAGCCCTTCAGCTCCTGCAGCGGACGGATCACACTGCTCTCCACATCGCTGACATAGAGCTGCACGACTTCCTTGCCTGCTCTGCTGCCGGTGTTCTTGACCGTGACCGATACCTGAACGGTATCTGTGTCCTGAATGCGGGTCTGCTCCAGCAGCAGACGGCTGTATTCGAACTGCGTGTAGCTAAGGCCGAAGCCGAAGGGGAACAGCGGCTCTATTTCTTTTTTATCATAATAACGGTAGCCTACGAACAAGCCTTCCTTATACTCCACCGTATCGCCTTCACCGGGGAAGTTCAGGAATGACGGATTGTCGCTCAGCTTCATAGGGAAGGTCTCCGCCAGCTTGCCGCTCGGGCTCACTTCGCCGAAGAGCAGGTCCGCTACCGCACCGCCAAAAGCTTGACCGCCCAAATAGCCTTCAAGCACCGCCTTCGCCCTATGCAGCCAAGGCATCTCGACCGGCGCGCCGTTGCTCAGCACTACAATAATCTCGCTCTGAACCTCGGCCACCGCTTCAATCAGCGCCTTATGGCTCGCAGGCAGCAGCAGATGGCTACGGTCATAGCCCTCCGATTCGTAGCGGTCAGGCAGGCCAAGGAACAGCACAGCTGCATCCGCCTTGGCTGCTGTATCGCAGGCTTCGCGCAGCAGATCAGCATTGATGTCATCGCTCTCCAGCTCATAACCCTGTGCATACAGAAAGCTGGCTGCATCCCCGGCAACGGCCTGCAATTCGGCGAAGGCATCATCCATCCGGGATGGATTCACATGCGAGCTGCCCCCGCCCTGATAACGCGGCTGCTTGGCGAATTCGCCGATCACGGCAATCCGGCCGCTCTTAGCGAGAGGCAGAATTCCGCCTTCGTTCTTCAGCAGCACCATACTCTCCCGGGCCACTTCGCGTGCAAGCTGATGATGCTTCTCCGGGTCGAAGACCGCTTGCGGGTTGCGGTTTTCGACACTTTTGAAGATAAAGGCCAGCATTCGTTCTACCGCGAGATCCAGTGTCTCCATAGCCAATTCGCCGCTTTTCACAGCCGCTACAATCTTAGCGTCCCCAATTCCAGCGCTTGACGGCATTTCCAGCTCCAGCCCTGCCGCCAGCGCCTTCACCCGCTCATTGACCGCTCCCCAGTCCGACACAACGAAGCCTTCGAAGCCCCAGTCCTCACGCAGCACCTTGGTCAGCAGCTCATAGCTCTCGGAAGCATACTCTCCGTTCACCTGATTATACGAGCACATCACACTCCACGGCTGGCTCTGCTTCACAGTGCCTTCGAAGCTGGCAAGATAAATCTCACGCAGCGTCCGCTCGTCAATAACAGCATCTATAGACATACGGCGGTGCTCCTGATTATTGGCAGCATAATGCTTCAGAGAAGTACCGACGCCCTGGCTCTGCACCCCCTTCACATGATTCGCAGCCATCTCTGAGGCCAGGAACGGGTCCTCCGAGAAATATTCAAAGTTCCGGCCATTCAGCGGAGAGCGCTTGATATTATTGCCCGGTCCGAGCAGAACAGCAACATTCTCCACCTGGCATTCCGTTCCCAGCGCCTCACCTACCCGGAAGATCAGGTCGCGGTCCCACGAGGAGGCCAGTCCGGCCGCTGACGGAAAACAGGTTGCCGGCACACTGTTATTCAATCCCAGATGATCTGCGTCACCCTGCTGCTTGCGGAGCCCGTGGGGACCGTCCGTTACCATCACTGATGGAATGCCCAACCGTTCAATGCTTTTGGTATTCCAAAAATCCAGCCCGGAGCAGAGTCCGGCCTTCTCTTCCAGTGTCATTTGCGAAATGAGCTTTTGCAGCTCTGTTACGTCCTTTGCCATTATATAGCCTCCTATGAATACGGTTTCTTGACTTCATTCTATACGACTGTTCCGGCCAATTATGGTACTCTCTTTCGATCTTTGGTATTCTAAGTATACAATTAAAGGGGGCGGCCCATGGCGAAGCTAAACGGGAATGACGAAGATATACAGTACATCTGCAAGCTGATCTACGAAGCTTACCGGGTCCCGGTCTTGCGGCTGGATGAAACGGCTGCGCCCCGTCTAGCCCTGGCACCGGCTGCACTTAACCGCCCTTCCGTTCAGGGAACGGGTGGCCTGCCGGTTGAGGTGATGGAGCTTGTCCGGGGACGCAGCGGGGCGGCAGGACGGGATGCTGAAGAGGATGGGACGCTTAGCGCGGAGGCAGACGGAACGGCTGCTGCGGCCGCTCCCGCGTTACCGCATCTGCACACAACCGGCTTCCTGGAGAGTTTCATTATTCTCCTGCTTCCCGGTACAGGCGGTGCCATCGTCATCGGCCCGGCGCTGAACGCGCCTGTTACCGGTGATAACGCAGCCAGCCTGCTGCGCGACCACAACATCCCGCCTGGACAGCAGGCAAGCTGGCTGGAGTATTACGGCAGCTTGCCTGTGATCAGCCTGACGCGCTGGTATCACGAGGCGCTGCTGCTCTACACGCTTGTCACCGGGCAGGCGATGTCCGTAACGGAGCTGCTGCTGGCGGCGGGTACGCTGGCGGAACCGCTGCATCCGGCGGACGACAGCCCGGATCTGGACTTGTCCTACCGCCGCGAGCATACATGGCTGCACCATGACCCGATGCAGGAACGCGAAATGTTCCGCCATATTACGAACGGGGACAAGGCGGGGCTGCTGCGGACCCATGCTTCTTTTGCCGAAGAGAGCTACGGAAGGTTGTCCCGTAAAAGCCAGCTGCGCAGCAAAAAAAATCTCGCCGTCTCCTCCATCACGCTGGCGACCCGTGCGGCGATTGAAGGCGGACTGTTCTGGGAGGCTGCCTATACCCTGAGTGATTTCCATATCCAGCATATTGAGGAGCTTCGCGATATTCCGGCGGTAGACAGCGCCATGCTGGCCGCTCTATGCGACTTCGCCGATCAGGTAGAGGGCAGCCGCAGCGCAAGACATTCCCGCATCTCCGACCGGTGCCGGAATTATATATACAATCATCTGTATGAGGAGCTTCCGCTCGGCAGACTGGCTGAATACGCCGGAATGAGCGCCAGTTACTTGTCCCAGCTGTTCAAAAAAGAAACCGGCACCGCCATCAGCGACTACATCCAGCAACAGCGGGTCGAAGAAGCCAAGCGGCTGATCCAGCTGCCCGGTATCACGCTATCGGATATCGCTACCCGTCTGCATTTTAACGACCAGAGCTATTTTACCAAGGTATTCAAGAAGTATACCGGCCTCACCCCGAGACAATTCAAACAGCATTCCAGGTAGTTTCCAGAATTATGGTATGATTCAGCTATGGGGGCAATCCTACATTTGGTTAAAGGAGAGGTTCTGCATGATGGGAAGCTTATTATTCACAGGAGCAGTTATCTTCGTTGCGGTGATATTTATTAATCGCAGTAATCGTAATGCGCGGTACAAAAATTACGGCAATAGAACCCGTTCTCACTCTGGAGATCATTATTTCATCACAGGTACCGGGGCCGATGCGGGCAGCTACAACGAAAACAGCCCCCACAAAATCCATCCAGGCACGGACGGGCACAGCGGCGCCAGCCATCATCATGGTCATCACCAAGGGAATCATTCACATAATCATAACCATGGAGGCAGTCACTGGGATAACGGCAGCCACGGAGGCTGGGACAGCGGCGGTCACGGTGGACATGGAGGCGGCGATTCCGGCGGTGGAGATTCTGGCGGCGGCGATTCTGGCGGTGGCGGAGACTAATAGTTAAAATTGTGGAGCCTCCCGGACTCCCAGAAAGCAGCAGTTTGGGAGGCTCCTGTGCTGAGTATGATTACGTGAACGCTTGCTACGATTAGATTATATGCTCGCTACTACAGTAGTTGGATTTTCTCCACTTGCTCATATAAAAATATCCCCTGCCACAACAACAGTTGGAAAAATTACACTTAAATAAACACATGCCACCCAAAGATGTCGAAACTAACAAAATTAAATGACGTTTTTCCACTTACGTCCCTATAATCATCATAAATAGCTAAATTATGATACACTTTTCCACTTGTTTCCTCTCGAAATGGAAGTCATGTGCGCTTCCAATACTCATTACCGCTAAACACCCACCTTCAGCCACACCAATGGGATTTATCCCTTTCATTCCCGCCTACCGCCAACCTTCAGCCACACCCAAAGGGATTTATCCCTTTCATTCCCGCCTATCGCCAACTTTCAGCTAAACCAAAGGGATTTATCCCTCTCATTTCCGGCTTTCGCCAACTTTCAACTAAATCAAAGGGATTTATCCCTCCCATTTCCGGCTTTCGCCAACTTTCAACTAAATCAAAGGGATTTATCCCTTTCATTCCCGTCTATCGCCCACTTTCCACCTCTCCCCCACCAGCACGCCGGACCACTGGGCGGGGTAGGGGCCAACACTCTTAGCCCCCCTATCCCTACATAGCAAAGACACCAGCCTCCGAAGAGTCTGGTGTCTTGCGTACACACTGGTGTCTTTTATCATCATCTGATGTCCAAGCGAATATGCCAGCGCCCACACGATACTACTTCAACCGCAACCTTCTCTACTTCGCAGGAGAGAGAGTAATCGTGAAGGTTTTATCGAACGGGGTCACGAGGTTCACTTGCACGGTTTTGTAGCTCTTAGGCAGGCCGGGTTCCGGGGCTGTTCTGCCGAGATGCGCCATTTCGCCGCCCGTCAGATCGATCCAGTCTCCGCCATAGGCGTACCGGAGCTGTCCTCCGCTCCATTGGAAGTTGTCCTCGTCCAGCGTCTGCAGCTCACCTGAAGTGAAGTTGCCTTCCCAGCCAAATTTGAAGGACAATTGCGCCAGGACCTGGGCAGGCTCCGCGCAGTGCAGCCGGATCGTCCAGCCCGTCTCTGCACGGTGTACCTCTGTCTCCACAGACAACGTCTGTTCATGGGTCAGCGGACGGCTCTGATGCGGCAAAAGATACCACGGACTGACAGCCGTACCCGCTTCCGGCGGGAGAAGTGCTCCCTCCACCGGACCGTAGTAGCCCTTCTTCTGCACGCCCTTCAGCAGATAGCCCTCAGGCAGCCGGGTCATCTCCTGCATCGGCACGAATCCGGGATTGAAGCTGGTATGCAGCTGAACGGCCAGAAGTCTTACAGCACCGTGGCGCATCGCGAAGAACGATGGCGTCTCAGTGATCAGCGTCACGCTGGTCGCCCCGTCTCTAAGCCGTGCTACAGGCGCCCCGAAGTCGGTATGCAGCCGGCTGTGGTAGATCTTCCCCTGGTGACCCGCCGACTCCATTCTTTGCAGATAGCCGTCCCGCAGGAAATCATCGTTCAGGATTTGCTCATACTGCACAGGCAGCTCGGCTGTAACCTCCGGCGGCTGCTGCAGCTCCGGCTCCAACAGCATCCGTACCAGGGCGTTCACCGAGCAGACGCCCGGATTAGACAAGGAGCGTCCAGCCCATTCTGCCATACCGGCCAGCACGGCATCCTTGTCCGAACGGGCAAGAATCGCATACGGCAGATAATAAGGAGACAGATCGTGGAGCACCCCCAGATCCTGCCGCCCGGAATAATCGGTCACGACTTCGCCGGACGGGTGAACAAGGTAGACCATCATGTGCAGGTTCCGGCGCACCGGTTCCAGCAGCTCCGGCTTATCCAGCAGCCGGGCGGCATGAATCAGCATAATATCACTTACGGCGCTGTAGATGCCGTTGCTCCGCTCGGTCCATTCCCCGTCCGGTGTTATATCCATTCCTTCCGCCAGCCATTCATCCGCCCGCTGCCGGGCCTCTTCTCTGCCGAACAGCTCATAGAGAAACCCAAGTGCCGCGCACATTACCCAGCGGTGATTCGGAGTATGGACCCCGCCCGTAAGCATAACGGGGAGGGACTGCTCCAGGAACAGGAGCATGTTGTCCAGCACCGGCTGAAGCGGCGGCCACTCCTGCTTTGCCAGCAGCTGATATAACTGCGCGTAGCCGACCACAACGAAGGCCGTATCCGGCGGCGAATGATAATTCGTCCAGCCCGGGGAGATCGAACCGTCCTGATGCTGGAAGCGCAGTACGAACTCCGTTGCCAGCTTCAGCCGCTCCAGCAGCTCCTCATCCCGGTAATACCGGGAATCCGGGTTCACCAGCGCCGCACCCCAATAACACATGTCCGTCGGGGTGCCGGTGGTGTGATTCACCCAGGCAATCCCCGTATGGGGATCAAGGGTGCCTCCATAATACAGGTTGCTCTGATCCAGCACCTGCCGGGGAATTCCCTCTTCTACTGCTCTGTCATTACTTTCCACCAGTTGCTTATACATTGCGCTTCCTCCTTGCGGATATCTCGGAACTCCCGAAGCTCTCGCCAAATCAGCCTTCTGCCCTATCCCCTGCGCGCCAGCTTGGCTGTAAGCAGACGGTGACTCTCATGAATCTCTTCCGGACGGCAGGCAGCCTTCAGCTCATACACCTTGACCTGTGCCCGCTCAATCATCGGCAGATAGGCATCGTAGAAATCCGGATCTCCGCTGTTCACATAAGGGCACCAGTGGTCGGCAAGGCCGATTGTCTCATGAATATGGACACCGACAATATCATTCATCAGCCCTTCCATTTCCCCTATACTGTCATACAGGCCCAGACGGTCCATCAGAATAGCGTGGCCCGTGTCGTACCAGATGCCTACCGGTGCTCCTTTTAACGCATTGATTATTGTCTTGGCTTCTGCGAGCGTTGGAATCTGCTGCGGCTTGGAGCGGGTCTCGATGCCGAAGCGGATATTCAGCCCCTTGGAGACCGCGCGGTTACACACCTCGTCCAGACTCTCGATAATGGTCTGCACATAGCCTGCACTGTACGCTTCACGCCGCTCCATCAGCTCCGCCCACTTGCTGCGGTAAGCTGCCGAATCCCTGCCCTGCCCCTCGTAGATCTGCTCCAGCTCCCCTGAGATATCATATGGGAACGGTACCTCGCCCGGATGCACTACCACGGCTTCGCCGCCGTAACGCTGAGCGTACTCTGCCGAGCGGACCAGCAGGTCTATCGCCCGCTTCCGTTTTTCCTTGTCCTCGAAGCCCAGCAGGACGGAATCCGTGCCATAATCAGGGTCCGGGACATGGGGGAACGTATTATGCACGCTCGATATGCCGATCTCCCCGCGTTCAACCATCGGCTCGATGGTAACCAGCATGTCCTCCGTCACATTATAATTCAGCTCTACCCTGCGGAATCCCAGCTCCCGGATCTCATTAAGCAATCCATCACCTGTTGTATGACGTCTCATATTCCAGCAGGTTGAGAATGAAAACTCTCCCTTATCCATCTTCTCTGTCTCTCCTCTCGCTGTACCGCAGTGTCGTTAGTTAGCCCTTCACAGCTCCCAGCATAACACCACTGACGAAATATTTCTGCAGCCAAGGATAGACGACCAGAATCGGTACAGTGGCGAACACGACAGTGGCGGCCTTGAGGCTCTCTGCCGGCAGCTTGGTACGGGCCGCCCCCTCCAGGTTCGTCAGTTCAGTGATCATATTGTTCTGAACCATCTGGAAGAGCTTCAGCTGAAGCGGATACAAATCGGGATTATTGATGTACATCAGGGAATCCTGGAATCCGTTCCAGCGTCCCACCGCATAGAAGAGCGCGAGTGTAGCCATAACCGGCATGGATAACGGCAGGACGATTTTCAGCAGGGTGCGGATATGTGAGCTGCCGTCAATCTCGGCCGATTCTTCCAGACTCGGCGGAATGCTGCGGAAGAAGGAGATCAGGATAATCAGGTTGAACGGGCTGACCAGACCGGGCAGAATCAGCGACCATACAGAATCGATCATATGCAGATCACGGATCAGCAGGTATTCAGGAATAATACCGCCGCTGAAGAACATGGTAATGATAATGAGGTACATGAACATAGTACGGCCCTTCAGCTTGCTTTTGGTCAGCGGGTAAGCAGCTGCAACGGTGAACAGCATACATAATACCGTAGTCGCAATCGTCAGGATAATGGTGAAGATCAGCGAGCGGATCATCGCATTGTCGGTGAAGACCTGCACATACGCCTTCCAGTTGATCTCAATCGGGAAAATCGTAACTTCCCCGGAAGTGATAGCCCGCGTGGAGCTGAGGGACACTGCAATAACGTGTACAAACGGAGCCAGGCAGAACAGCACGAACAGTGCAATAAAGGTAACGTTAACGATATCGAATATCCGGTTAGAGGTACGTTCACTCATCGTACTCCGCCTCCTTTCTGTATAATCATAGAATGCCGTCGCCGGTCACTTTTTTCGATATATAATTGGAACCAAGGATGAACACCAGTCCAACCACCGCCTGGAACAATCCAACTACAGTCGCCAGCGTATACTGGCCTGATTCCAGACCAATCCGGTATACGAAGGTACTAAGCACATCGGAGTATTCGCGCACTGCCGTATTCCCGATGATGTAAGGACGATCGAAGCCGATGCTGACCATTTTCCCCAGGTTGAGAATCAGCAGGGTAATAATGGTTGGTTTGATACTGGGCAGCGTAATGTAGAAGATCTTCTTCATCCGGGTAGCCCCATCCACTTCAGCAGCCTCGAACAGCTCGCGGTTGACACCGGTAAGCGCCGCCAGATACAGGATGGTCCCCCAGCCGGCACTTTGCCAGACACCCGTGAACAGGTAAGTAATCAGCCATGGATTTTTTTCGGTCAAAAAAGGAATAGGGTTCAGCCCCATACTCTCCAGTACACCGTTCACCATACCGGATTGGTTGCCGAACAATTGATAGACGATCCCCCCGATAATCACCCAGGAAATGAAATGGGGAATGTAGAGGAGGGTCTGTGATATTTTTTTGAACCATACTGACTTCACTTCATAGAGCATAATGGCCAGAAAGATCGGGGCCGGGAAAGACACTACCAAATCCAGAAAATTCAACAAAAACGTATTGCGCAAACTGCTGTAAAACTCTTTCATGCCAAAGACCTCGCGGAACGCATCGAAGCCGATCCACTCACTGCCGTTGATGCCTTGGAACAGGTTGAAATCCTTAAAGGCAATCTGCACCCCGTACATCGGGCCGTAGCGGAAAATCAGGAAATACATAATGGGCAGTGAAAGCAGCGCGTATAGTTGCCAGTACCTTCTGATGTAAGACGCTTTGCTCAAGTTCCTCTCCTCCTATGGAGAAAAAACCGGGCAGAGCAGCATGCAAGCTCCCCCCGGTTTTCACTTTTTTTTAGTTTATTTGGCTGAAATCTCTGTAAGCGCCTGCTCCAGCTCCGCTTTCAGCTTGTCTCCGCCCAGAGACATGTAGTCCTTCATTTCCTGTTCGAAAATAGTATCGAATTGATCCGGCTTCGCCATCGCGGTCTTCACGATAATCACGTTAAGCTTGTCGCTGAGCGTAGTGCCGTATTTTGATTCTGTTTCAATCGGCTTGCCGAAGACAATAGGACCCACAGTATCTGTGTTTGCAATATCAATAGATTGCTTCAGCGCCTCCTGGTTATTAGCAGGGAAGCCCATAATCCAGGCTTTCTCATTGGTGGCCTGATCGCCGAGGTTCTTACCGTTGGAGATAATCGCGGTGTCCCCGGAAGTGAACAGACGGTCTTGGAATTCCTGAGAAACATCAGCCTTAACTACCGGAATACCATCCACCATATCGTAGTTCTCGCCTTCAACGCCGTTGTAGATGTCAATCAGATTGTTGCCGGTTGCCATCCAGTCAAGGTATTTCACTGCTTCCACCGCACGCTTGCTGCTCTTAGGAATCATGATGTACATACCGTTCGAGGCATAGCGGGATTTGATATACTTATTGTCCACCTTGGCATTAGTGAGGACATCCACCGGCTGCAGCTTGCTGCCCGGTACATTCTTGTAGAGATTCTCCAGCGTACCGTCGGCATAGAACAGACTGTCCACATCCTCGGAGAAGAAGCCGACGTTGCCGTTCTGAATGTCCTTGGACACTTGGGCTTTGTCTTCATCCAGACTGAAGTCCTTGCTGACCAGTCCTTCATTGTAGAGCTTGTTGAGGAACTGTGCCGCATCCTTGAAGCCCTCATGCAGCGGCAGCTCGTAGCGCTGGCTGTAAGTAAGGTCGCCGCTGATCGGCTTGATGAAGGAGTAGATCAGCGTCTCCAGCTGAGCGGAGCCGAGAGACATGCCCATCGG
>NZ_ASPS01000051.1:0-34107 GCF_000517865.1 Paenibacillus sp. FSL R7-269 | reverse complement strand
CCCAGCTTCCCCAGCCAGTCCTGGCGGATGTATGAAGTGTAGCGGCCTGTAATCGCCCGTTTACCCGGAATCGCGAATTGCTTACCGTCGAGCTGGCCGAAGGCCATCGTCTCATCACCAATGAATTTTTTCAGCGTCTGGCCGTGCTCCTCGAGTAGGGAACCCACATCGGTCAGCCCGCCCTGCTGAGCGTAACGGTAGAAGACACTGGAATCATAAGTGAAGACAATATCCGGCACATCCGTATTGCTGGCCATCAGTACGTTCAGCTTGGTTACTTCCTCCGAACGCTGCACCGGAACGAATTCTACATTGATATTATTCGGATCACCGAAATTTTTCTGAATCATTTGAGACATGAAGTTATTGGTAATGGTGTATTGCTTCGGCGTTTTACCGCGGTCGAAGATCTCTACTTTTAAGGTAACGCGATCAGCGCTCTTCCCGGGTGCATCTGTACCTCCGGCTGCCGAATTCGATTTTCCGTCCGAGGAACAGCCTGCAAGCAGAGTAGCTCCCATTACTGCGGTCAAGCCGATGCCGATTGCCTTCTTCAGAACTCTTTGATTTACGTTCACTGTCATTGTTCCATCTCCCTCGCCTTAGCAGGCTATAATGGTGACTGCATGATACCCCCGAGCTTCACTGTGCCCGTACTATTAGTAATGTCCCGTTCAAGCCTGTATTCCCCTCAGTGTTCAAGGCTGCTTGTCGTTCCGGGATGACCACAGTATTCCATAACTTTCGGCGGTCTGACAATAAACCTGTTTCGGATGCGATAAAGTGCCTGAATTCGGACATCCGGTTTATCAGACCAACCATTTTCGTACAATAAACCGCTTTCATATCGGCAAAAACACAGGCCGCATCGCTATTCGCCCCCTCTTTTCAGAGGTTGGCGGAAAAGAGATGCGGCCTGGAGCTTACACGGTTGTAGCAGATAAATCCTATGCTTCACCGGCTAACGGAATTCCTTCCTTAGTGAAGCTTCCTCTAATCCTGCGGCTCCAATCTGGAGGCTGCTTCGCGGCGTCTGGAAGAACGGTAATCGCCCGGCGTGATGCCGGCAATCCGCTTGAAGACTCTGCCAAACGAAATGGCATTCCCATACCCTACTTGAAGCGCGATATCCTGCAAGGAACAATCCGTATCCACCAGCAGCTGCTCGGCTTCCTTCATCCGCAGCTCGGTGAGGAAATCCACGAACTTCATTTTGAATTCAGTCTTGAACAGATAGCTGGCGTATTTGCCGGAGACCTGGAACCGGTCACTCAGATGCTTCAATGAAAGATCAGGATTGGTGAAATTCTCTTCGATATAATCCTTCATCTCATTGACCATGGCCCGGTAGCTCTTCGTTTCGCTGGCAGAGACATAGGTACGGAATAAATCGGTGACATATTCGAATAGAATGGCCTTCACTTCATGCAGCGCCTCGGCCTCCTCCAGCTGCTTCAGCCGGACTTCTGCATTCTCCGCCGACAGCTCGTCCTGCAGCTGCTCAGACATCACCGCTACTTCCCGGCTCAGCATCTGCAGCATAGCCTGGATCAGGGAACGGATATCCTCATCCTTCAGGAAATCCTGTTCAAACGACTCGAAGATCCGTTCCAGCTGCTCCCGCCACTGGCCGCTCGACATGCGGAAATACTTCACGAATTCAGCAATCATCTGCAGATATTTATACGTCTCAAGCAGCGGCTGGCGCGCTGCGCCGCTGCCTGCCAAGACGATATCCTCATGAATCAGCAGCTTGTGCTGCATCACATATTCGGCTGCCGCATAAGACTCCCGGATCATCCCCGGCCCGGCAGCGGCGGTGCCGATGCCGAAGCTAAGCGAGATCCGCAGATTCTGCTCAACCCACGAGCGGCAATCCTCGGCGAAGACCCGGATCTTGGCCTCCATCTCCTGATCGCTGCCGGTCACCAGGAACAGTATCGCTGCGCGTTCGGTTCCCACCCATTCTGCCCATCCCTGCAGCTCCGCATTCCGTGCCAATTCCTGGAATACATTCATCAGGGCAAACTTGAGCGTATTCTGATCCCCCCGGGTATACCGGTCCTCGAATACCTGCTCGTAGCGGTTAATCTCCCCAAGCACAACGATAAAGCGCGAGGAAGCATTCGCACCGGTAAGCGGAGACAGCTCCTCCAGCCGCCGGGTCACCTGCTCCAGCCGCTCGCTGTGCAGCAGATCGGTGAACAGCTTGCTGCGCTGCAGCAGCAGGTTCTCCCTGGTTTTGGTATCATAATCGGTCATATGGTTGATTAGATTCTCCAGCACACCGTCAATCAGCATCATCTCGTCCGGCCTGTCGGTTGACTGATCCATCGTGCGGATCTGATGACCCTCAATCCGGTTCATAATCACCTGGATCGGCTTATAATTTCGCCGGGTTACATAGATCAGATACAATACCGCACAGACCACGGTCCCCACCGCAATCGCTACCCAGAGATATGAGATCACAGAAACCCAGCTGAACAGATTACCCGTCTTGATTCCGCTCTCGAACATCCAGCCGTTTCTCTCCAGCTTAATTGTGTTCAGCAGCTTACCGTCAGCCGCACCTTCCGTATCGGAATGAGCCTGGTACACGGTGTTGCCATTGCCGTCCAGAATGGTCATGAACGAGAGCTGCTGGTTAACCATGCTGTCGATGAGCTGCTCCAAGGCACTCATTTTGATATTAATGACAAGCATCCCCCCGGAGCCGAAAGGAAGCGGCATTGCTTTATTGGTAGTCAGCACACGAATTTCTGTACGCTGGGACTGATCCGAATGATAATCCCTGACCGGTTGCCAGCCTTCCGGTACTGCCGGAGTCGAAGTCATGGCCCTGATCCAGTCCTTGTCGGCGAATCCCTCCAGCTCCTTCAGCCCCGTATCGGTTAGAACGCTTCCACTCACACGGTCATACAAATACACCGACTGGATATACGAGGATTCCTGTATCAGATTGCGCAGACTCTGGGCAACCGCATAGACAGTCCCCCTGTCAGGCTCCCCCTGATTATTGAAATAGAGCTTGTAGGCATCACTCCGCTCTACCGCATCCAGCACAGACAGCTCGGCTTCCTTGATCGTCCGGTCCACACTATCTCTGAGATAGCTGGCCGAGATGAGGTCTGCCTTCTTCGTCTCCGTCCGGGAGATATCATTAATAAACACAAAGGAGGCGAAGATCAGAATCGTCACCGTCAGCAGAAATATAGGGAAATAAGACAGCAGCAACCGGCGATACCAGGAACGGAACATTCGACAATCTCCTCCACAACAATCAGGATACCCGGCCACATCCGGCCGCTTCATACACACATCGTCCAAGGCTGCTCTGTGGCGGCTCTCCGACATCAGATCTATCTCAACTGCGGCAACTTGCCAAACGGACCGCCGTTCGAATTCCTGCCATTATAGCACATGCGCTTCCCCTCCAGCTAACCAGATAAAGTCATTCTACACGCAGCCCCGTTCCCCGCCATTCTCCTGTGCTGGTACAAGCTGTAACTGCCTTCACAAACATCCAGTAACTTACCTATTAATTACTTCAGCCGCTGCCCCGGCCACCACCCTGTAAACCGCTCCGGCTCAACAGGTGGATAATTATATCTTAATTATTCGAATTCTTATGAATATACCCAAGCAAGTGGAAAAACAGCATTTAATAGTATCGATAGTGGCACTTTAGATGAAATGTGATTGGATTAAGTGCTGTTTTTCCAACTGCTGTTGTACAAAGGATTCATTTGTCCGGTAGCAGGTGGAGTAATTCCAACTAACTCCGCCCGTAGCTTCCACCTGATCTATGGATTTCATAAAAAAAACGGAGCGCGCACAGCCGCAGCTGTGCACCCCCGCATATTCCTGCCTTGCAGACATACAGGCTTCTACCCGGATTTCCTACAAACCGCTATGTTCCCGGATATACCGCCGCGCCTTGATCGCATATTCCAGCGGATCGGCCAGCGCCGGGTCCTGCTCCGCTTCGACAACGAACCATCCCGTATAGGGGGAGGCAGCCAGTTCGGCAAAAATCTCTCCGAACGCGATGCAGCCATCGCCTGGTACGGTGAAGGCTCCCGCTTTTACCGCCTGCAGGAAGCTAAGGTTCTCCGTCTTCACGCGCTGGACTACCTCCGGCCGGATGTCCTTCAGATGCACATGCTTAATCCGCGGCAGATGCTCACGCAGCACCTCCAGCGGATTCTCTCCGGAGAAGGCCAAATGCCCCGTATCGTATAGCAGCGACACTTCATTAGGATCTGTAAGCTCCATCAGCCGGGCAATCTCCGCTGCAGTCTGCACCCCGGTGCCCATGTGATGGTGATAGACCAGCGACATGCCCTTCTCGGCCGCCAGCCGCCCCAGTCCGCTAAGACCTGCGGCAAGCGCAGCCCAATCCGCCTCGGTAAATACCGGCTTGTCAGCGAACAGCGGCGTATCCATCTGTCCCTGAATGCTCCGGCCCTGCTCGGATACGACAATGACCTTGGCGCCCATCTCATGCAGGAAATCCCGGTGCGCACGGAAGGCTTCTGCTGTCTCCTCATACGGACGCACCGTCAGGAAAGCGCTGAACCAGGCACTGGCAATACTCAGACCGCGCAGTTCCAGTGCCCTATGCAAAAGCTCCGGGGAACGCGGATACTTGTTGCCCACCTCGCTGCCCTCATATCCGGCAAGCGCCATCTCGCTGATGCATTGCTCGAACGTATTGCCGCCCCCCAGCTCAGGCATATCATCATTCGTCCAGGCAATCGGAGCGATTGCAAGCCGGACGGCATTGTCTCTGAACATGCTCATGTTCTACCCCTTCCACACTCCCAAGTATGGCAGAATCCTTGATTCACTGTGCGCCGTCTGCCTGCTTCACGCACATGCAGCGCCCGCTTAGTAGCTCCGGGCTGTCTCAAGTCCGCTGCGCTTCCGGTCATAAGCCTCCTGTACGGCTTCCTTACCGGACACTTCCGCAACCCCGACATTCCACCAGGCGCCGTAGCCGTGGGTCATCGTCTTCGGCAGCACTTTGATGTCGATCAGCGTGGAGCGTTCCGACTGGCGGGCCGCCGCCAGGGCCGTGCGAAGCTCCTCAACTGTAGACGCGCGGAAGGTCTGCACTCCATAACCTGCCGCACTCGCCGCATAGTCGATCCGCATCAGCTCACCGCTGAGCTGGCCGTCCGGTTCGCGGTAGCGGAATTCTGTAGCCATACTCTCCATTCCCTGCTCCATCTGCAAGTTATTAATGCAGCCGAACCCTGCATTATCCAGCAGAAGGACGTTGATCTTCCGGTTCTCCTGTAAGCTGGTTACCAGTTCAGAATGTAGCATCTGGTAGCTGCCGTCCCCGACCAGCGCATAGACTTCACGCCCCGGCTCAGCCAGCTTGATGCCCAGCGCCCCGGCAATCTCATAACCCATACACGAGAAGCCGTATTCCATATGATAGGTATCCGGCACCTCCGAGTTCCACATCCGCTGCATATCTCCCGGCAGACTGCCCGCCGCTCCAATGACAATCGCATCCTGCGGAATAACTTCATTAATGATCCCCAGCACCTGCGTCTGGGTCAGCGAAGTGCCTAGCACCTCTGCATATTCCGGGAGCTTCTCATCGAGATGTCCAGCTACTTCCGGGGTGAACGCACCAGTGTTGTCAGTGTTCGCAATATACTCCACGCCAGCTAATCGTTCTCTCTCCGCAGCCCACGACTTCTTCGCCTGGGCGATCTCATCCGTATACGCAGAGCGGTATCCCCGCTCCTCCAGCGCTGCGGCTAAGGCGTTCAAGCCTTCGGCAGCATCGCAGACCACTGCCAGCGCGTCCAGCTTAGCCGCATGATAGGGCGAAGCGTTCAGCGTCAGAAACTCCACCTCAGGATGACTGAACAGACTCTTCGAGGCGGTGGTGAAGTCCGTAAACCGGGTACCGACGCCGATCACCAGATCGGCCTCCGGGGCCAGCGCATTCGCGCAGCCGTTGCCGGTGACGCCGATGCCGCCGAGATTATACTCGAAGCTGCTGGCTACGGCGCTTTTGCCAGCCTGGGTCTCTCCGAACGGAATGGCGAATTTCCCGGCAAAAGCGCGCAGCGCCGCTCCGGCATCCCCATACCGGACACCCCCGCCGCAGACCAGCAGCGGCCGCTGCTTGCTGGCGATCAGCTCAGCCGCAGCCGCGATCTCCTGCGGGTGAGGCAGCCGGGCGATGACCCGGTGAATCCGCTTGCGGAAGAAATCAGCCGGGTACTCCCAAGCCTCGCCCTGCACATCCTGCGGCAGCGCAATGGTCACCGCCCCGGTATCTCCCGGATCAGTCAGCACCCGCATCGCGCTGAGCATTGCCGACATCAGCTGCTCTGGCCGGGTCACCCGGTCCCAGTATTTGCTGACCGCCTTGAAGGCGTCATTGACCGTGATCGACAAGTTATACGTATGCTCCATCTGCTGGAGCACCGGATCAGGCTGGCGGGTAGCGAAGGTATCTCCCGGCAGCAGCAGCACAGGAATCTGATTCGCCGTTGCTGTTGCAGCAGCCGTCAGCATATTTGCAGCCCCCGGCCCTACTGAAGCGGTGCAGGCCATAATCTTCCGTCTGCGGCTCTGCTTGGCGAATGCGGTTGCCGCGTGAACCATCCCTTGCTCATTGCGTCCCTGGTAGACGGTCAATTCACCCGGCGCTTCCTGCAGGGCCTGCCCCAATCCAAGTACATTGCCATGCCCGAACACGGTGAATACACCGTGCACGAAGCGTTCCGGCCCTCCGCCGTAATCCACATATTGCTGATTCAGAAATTTAACCAGCGCCTGCGCTGTTGTTAATCGGATACGTTCCACTTCATGTCCTCCCTTCGCCTTGTCTACTGCCAGCGGGCAGTGACGACTTTTTTGCGCGTATAGAATTCTACCCCGTCGCTTCCGTTTGCATGAAGATCGCCGTAGAACGAATCCTTCCAGCCCGAGAACGGGAAGAAGGCCATTGGTGCAGGCACTCCAACATTGACTCCCAGCATGCCGGACTCGATATGTTCGCGGAAGTAACGGACTTTACCGCCATCATTCGTAAAGATACAAGCGCCGTTCGCAAACCGCGAGCGATTCGCAATCTCCACCGCCTGGGCCACATCCTTCACCCGGATCACCGACAGCACCGGTGCAAAAATCTCCTCCTGCCAGATCTTCATCTCCTCCGTCACCCCGTCGAACAGCGTAGGTCCGATGAAATAACCTTCTCCCTGCACCGCCGCATCCTCACGGCCATCCCTGAGCAGCTTCGCGCCTTCGGCGATGCCCTGTTCAATGTAGCTAACTGTCCGCTCCTTATGGCCTTGACGGATCACCGGCCCGAGGAACGTATCCTCCTCCAGACCATTCCCGATGGTCATGCTGTTGCACTCCCGCAGCAGGATCGAGATCAGCTCATCGGCGACTTCCTCCTGTACCGTTACCACCGAGCAAGCCATGCAGCGTTCCCCGGCAGAGCCGAAGGCCGCGTTCACTATCTGGGAGGCCGAGGCTTCCAGGTTCGCATCCGCCAGCACGATGGAGTGGTTCTTTGCTCCGGCCAGCGCCTGAACGCGCTTGAGATGGTCCGTTCCTTTTTTGTATACATATTCCGCCACCGGCTGCGATCCGACAAAAGAAATCGCCTTCACATCCGGGTGCTCCAGCAGCCCGTTCACCACCTCATGCGCGCCGTTCACCACATTCAGCACACCCTCCGGAAGTCCCGCTTCCTCCAGCAGTTCCGCAAGGCGGGCTGCCAGGAGCGGTGTCCGCTCCGAGGGCTTCAGCACAAAGGTATTGCCGCAGGCAATCGCCAGCGGGAACATCCAGCAAGGCACCATCATCGGGAAATTGAACGGGGTAATCCCGCCGACCACCCCGATTGGATAACGGTACATCCCTGACTCAATGCCAGTCGCAATATCCGGCAGCTGCCGGCCCATCATCAGTGTCGGAGCCCCTGCCGCGAATTCTACGCATTCAATGCCGCGCTGGACCTCGCCGTAAGCCTCTTTGAAGCTTTTACCGTTCTCCAGGGTGATGATCTTCGCCAGCGCTTCCCAATTCTCGACCAGCAGCTGCTGATATTTAAACAGAATCCGTGCTCTGCGCGGCACCGGTGTTGCGGACCAGCCTGCAAAAGCTGCCTTAGCCGCCGCCACCGCCCGGTCCACATCCGCTCTGCCGGATAGAGGCGTTCTGCCCAGCAGCTCACCTGTGGCCGGATTCACTACCGGTTCCGTCTGCTCCGTATCGGCTGTTACCCATTGCCCGCCGATATAATTTTTCAATACTTGTGCCGTTTGCTCTGTCATTCTGTCCACTCCTTCTGTTCTATATAAAGTCTGCTGACTCCCCTTCTTATTGCGCTCCTGCTGTAACCTCCTCGTTAGTTCGCAGAAATTCCTCCAGCTCCGCCAGGGTTGGCATAGCATCGGAGCAGCTGTGGCGGGAGATGACAATGGATGCCGAAGCACTGCCGCGCCGCATCGCCTCGCTGACACTGTGCCCGCTCATCAGACTGTGGATGAAGGCTGACGCATACGAATCGCCTGCGCCGAATGTCTTGAGGACCTTAGCCGGGAAAATCCCGCTCCGGTGGCTCCGCCCATCCGCTGTATAGCCGATCGAGCCGCTGCCGCCATGCTTAATGACCACCAGCTCTGCCTGATGCGAGAACCAGCGGGCTGCCGTGGCCTGATCATCAGCGCCAGCCAGATTGTACAGATTCTCCATCATGTCGAATTCATCACGCGTGCCGATGATGCAGTGGCTTTTCTCGGCAGCGAGGTTATAGTAGACCGCCGTTTCAGCGGCTGATGTCCAGGTATAAGGGCGGTAATCGAGATCGAAGAACACGGTCACATTATGCTTGCGGGCAAATTCCAGTGCCAGGAACACCGCTTCACGGGACGGGCTCTGCGCCAGTGCAGTACCGGAGATAAGCAGCGCTTTGGAGCTGGCGATGTATTCCTCGGAGATCTCCTCTGTGTTCAGCAGCAGATCGGCCACATGGTCGCGGTACATTAGAATGCTGCACTCCTGCGGGCTCTTAATTTCTGTAAAAGCCAGCCCCGTCACCGCACCCGTCCGGTCCACACACACCTGGCTGTCATCGATGCCATCCTTGCGCAGATAGTTGCGGATGAACCTGCCCATCTGGTCGTCGGCCAGCTTGCCGATGAAGCCGGTACGCATGCCGAGCCGCGCGGCACCGATGATAATATTGGCCGGAGAGCCGCCGACATATTTGGTGAAGGTCATCGTCTCTTCCATCGGCCGCCCGGTCTCATTGGCGTTCAAATCAATACATAACCGGCCAACAGCAACTACATCCAGCTGCCGGTCAGGGTCGAACTGTAAACCGTTCATAGTGATGCCTCCTTGATCAAGCTAGGGAAAAGGTAGTCCGTTCGGTAATACGAATGGCTGTAAATCGTTGTGAATTGGACAGTGAAGCTGTAATTCGTACAATGAAGCTATAAATCGCACAGTGAAGTTGTAATTCGTACAGTGAAGCTATACATCGCATTAGTAAGGTTAGTTTAATATGCTGCTGTAAGAATCATTTGGCGTATAACTTGGCGTGTAGGTTGAGTATTTCAACGTTTAATTGTTGCCTTTGGAACAGAATGTTTCATTTCATCTCTGGGGAGAGGGTAAGCGCTTAACCTAATTTTCTACTTTAGTATAGTTTAGAAGCGTGCTTTTGGCAATCCTCAATTTGAAAGCGATATCAATAATCGGGTGCAGGCATTGAATTGGAATATTCCCCTCGGAAAAACAGGTGGAAAAACGCAGCTTATTTCCGTGTTTTTTGACGATTAGGAGCAAGCAAGTGGAAAAACAGCAACTACTATGATTGATTTTGCCGCCGAGGTGGATATCGGGATTATTTAAGTGCCAGTTTTCCAACTACTATCCCTCCGGGGGGCAATCGTTCCTCAGTAGTTGTAGTAAATCCACTTGTTCTCCGCCTTAGCACACGCTGCTCCCTAACGGGGAGAGTCGGCTGGCAGATTGTGTTCGGTTTTTCGCATACATTTCGTATACGTCCCCACGCACACTCGCTCTTCCCCCACTACAGCACGCAAAAAAGACCCGCTCCCAGCCGCAGCCGGAACAGGTCTTGAATAAATAGGTGTGGTTAGTGCGGAACCGGCCCCGTAGAATGGCGGATGACCAGCTCGGGCATCAGCATGATTTTGCGCTTGGGGCTGGTGGAGTTGCTGATCGCTTCATTCAGCAGAAGCATCGCCTGCTCGGTCATCTCGCGCAGAGGCTGGGCGATACTGGTCAGCGTGGGATGGCAGATTTCCGCCAGCATCGTATTGTCGAAGCCCACTACGGACAAGTCGCGGGGAATCGACAGGCCGGCGCTGCGCGCCTCCTTGAGCACCCCGATTGCCAGCAGGTCATTGCAGGCAAAGATGGCGGTCGGGCGTATGTCCTGTGCCTGATTCAGCATCTCTGCCGCTGCCGTGCGTCCGTTCTCCAGCGTAGCCGAGGTGTGGATCATATTCGCCGGATTGTCAAAAGAAATCCCCGCCGCCTTCAGCGCATCCAGGAATCCCTCCACCCGCAGCCTGCTCCCCGGCAGATTGTCAGAGATCACTCCCAGCCTGCGGTGACCGAGAGAAAGCAAATATTCTGTGGCTTGATAGCCGCCTTTGTAATCATCGACGGTGACACTGTTCCCCTCCAGCATACGGATATCGGCTGAGAACAGCACGAGCGGCACATGATCGGCCACCATTCCGCGGATCAGCTCAGGGTTCCCCGTATGAGAGGCAATAATCAGGCCATCGACCCGTTTGCGCAGCAGCAGCGAGATATACCGGGCCGCCTTCTCATCGCTGCGGTCCGTACTGCAGACGATTAAGTCGCTGCCCTGCTCCTGGGCGTAATCCTCGATACCGCGGGCTGTCTCCGCAAAGAAAGGATTGGCAATATCGGGGATCATCAGCCCGATGGTCCCCGTCCGGCGGCTGGTCAGGGCAGAAGCTACCAGACTGGGCTGGTAGTTCAGCTCCTCCATGACCCGTCCTACCTTTTCCCGCGTCTTGTCGCTGATCCGGCCGCTCTTATTCAATACCTTGGACACCGTAGCGATAGAGACGCCTGCTTCCCGTGCCACATCATAGATTGTAGGTTTCATCGTTATTAAGCCCGCCTTTGCGTTCATGCCTTCTTATCCTTCGATTATAAGGAAGTCCACCTATGCTGTCTATCTATCGGGTACGTGTTTCTTCTGCAAACCAGCTATCAAAATAACCCCACAAAGTGAAGCTTTAGCTTCGATGATGACTCAGGTACTTTGCGGGGGCCCCAAAACATATAAGTTCTTATCTATCTGAAAAAGGCTCCCGCTGCCGGAAGCCCCATAATCATCCATTCGCTTGTTGCCAAGCTAGATAACCTTCTACCCTATTAGGCTCTATTCACTCTGCCGTTGACGCTGCCGCAGACCCGCTCTGTCCCGGCTTGAACAGCCACTCATGGTCGGGATCATTGTGGAACACCCACGTGCGGACAGGTCCGGCCATGACGTTAAGATAATACGAGTCATATCCCGGCGGCGCAGAGACAGGGTGATACCCCTCCGGCACCAGCACGATGCTTTTATCAGGAACAGCAATAGTCTCGTCGAGGCTGCGGTCATCATTGTAGACCCGCTGCACCACGAAGCCCTTAGCGGGATTGACCCGGTGATAGTACGTCTCCTCCAGGTAGGATTCCGCCGGCAGGTTATCCTGGTCATGCTTGTGCGGCGGATAGCTGGACCAATTGCCGCCGCCCGTGCGCACCTCGACCACCAGCAGGCTCTCAGCTACGCTGTGTTCCGGCAGGATATTTACGACTTTGCGGGTCATGCTGCCATAGCCGCGGTCCTCGATTGCCGCATCCGACGGGGTAATCAGCCGTGCCGGATATTTACCGCTTCCCGGAGCAAGGCAGACCCCAAGCTCCAGCTCTGTCAATGCGCTAACCTCATAGTGCGCTCCCGCCGGAACATATACAGCATAAGGAGCCTTATCTTCAAAGACCGACATCCGTCCGCCGATATCGGCGAACCGCTCGCCATCCACCACTACATCTGCTTTGCCCGCCAGCAGTACCAGACAGATCTCGCTCCCTCCGCTATCTCGCTCCAGAGTAGCTCCGGCCTGCATTTGGTACACCTCGAACCCGACATATTTCCATCCGGCGCTCTCCGGGCTGACCGCAGCGATACAGCCATCCTTATCCGGCGCTCCGGCCTTAATCAGTAGATCAGACATCTTCGTTCATCCTCCTCTGTCTTCAGAATCTGTATCCGCTTACAAGGCTTGCAGTTCAGAAAATCCTGCTTCCGCAGCAGTTACAGACAGCTTGACGGGAAGTCCGCTCAGATACGATTCTCTAGCTGCTTCAGCAATGAGCTGTGCGGCTTCGCCGTCACGGCCGCTGCAGATCACCGGCTCCTGTAGCCTTACCGAACGGGCAAACGCAACAATCTCCTCCATAAATGCCTGGTTATAGCGCTCCAGGAAGAAATGCTCCGGCTGATCGCGGGTAACCGAAGTCGCGGTGGATACCTCCACTGTTGTCGGGCGGCAATTGTCGGCGGTCGCTGAACCCAGCGTCCCGAAGACCTCTACCCGCTGATCATAGCCGTATACGGCCTTTCGGCTGTTGTCGATCACACAGATCGCCCCGTTCACGAACGTCAGTGTAATGACGGCGGTGTCCACATCCCCGCAACGGCCGAACATCGGATCAATCAGATTCGCCCCCCGGGTGTAGACCTCGGCCACTTCACTGCCTACCAGATAACGGGCCATATCGAAATCATGAATGGTCATATCCATGAACATCCCGCCCGAAGACCGTACATAAGCCTCACCGGGAGGCTGCGGGTCACGCGAGGTGATCTTTACAATATGCGGATCCCCCAGTTCTCCGGACTCCACCAGACGCTTCAGCTTGCGGAAGCTGGGGTCCATCCGGCGGTTAAAGCCGACTTGCAGCAGCACACCAGCGTCCTCTGCCACCTGCAAGGCCCGCTGGGTCTCTTCCGAGGAGAGGCTAATTGGCTTCTCACAGAAAATATGTTTGCCCGCGCGCGCAGCCCGCTCAATCCAGGACGCATGCGAATCGGTCGGTGTGCAGATGAACACCGCTTCAATCTCAGGATCATTCAATATATCTTCACCCGCAGCAAAAACAGAGCCAAGCCCCCTGCTCTCTGCCCAGGCCAGCAATTCCTCACTCATCATAGCTTCAGCTATGGACTTCAGCTTGAACGACGGCATCGCACGCAGATTGTCTGCGTGCAGGCGTCCAATTCTTCCCGCACCGATAATGCCAACTACAATTGGTTTAACCATGTTCGCTTATCCTCCTCAGAGGGTAAGCGCTTAACCTTCCCGAGAACAGTATACTTCATGCCAGGGAAAGCTTCAAGCAAATCTTTTCTCAACAAGATCAGATAAGCGTAGGCCAAAATAAAATAGGAAATGGATACCGTGAGATTTCTCTTTATCAATTAAATGAATCCTATATTATGCAAGTTAGAACAGGAAAAGAGGTGTCTCATGAGCAAAATTAATTTTACCGAAAGCCTTCTTCGCGTCATTATTTCTCTGATCGGACTTCCATTCACATGGATTCAAGCCGCTCTGTCCAAATATTCTCTACATAAATATAAGGCTCCAGGAGAAATGATCTCAGTGGGAGCACACCATCTTCATGCAATTGTTACCGGCAATGACACAAGTAAACTTCCGACGATTCTATTAGAAGCAGGAATGGGCGGTTGTGCTCTGGATTGGTCATTAGTGCAACCCGAATGTTCCAAGCACACCAAAGTCCTCTCCTATGACCGGGCCGGATTCGGTTGGAGTACTAAGCCCATTAAAGAGCCGACTTGTGAAGGCTATGTTTGTGATCTGCGCAAATTATTGACGCAGCTTGAATTAGAACCCCCGTACATCCTTGTAGGGCACTCCTATGGCGGAATGATCATGCGGCTGTTTGCTGCTAAGTATCCTGAAGAGGTCTCCGGGATTATTCTTGTGGACTCCACGCATGAGCAAAGATTCATAGAATCCACTTTTAATCAAATTAGATATGAAGAACGGCTGCGGCACCTGAGACGACTAAGAATGGGTTATCTTTTATCCCCTATCGGGTTGCCCCGTCTATTAAAACAACCTATTGGTGCCAAACGGCTGCCTCCACCAGTTCAACATACAGTGGATACACTCGGCTATCGAAATAATGCGTATAAAGCGGCCTATCTGGAATCTCTCTGCACTATAGAAAGTGCCCTCCAATTAATAGAGTCAGAGCCTTTAGTTCCGGAATTACCAATCATCGTATTATCCGCCGGAAGGCAAAATGAAGATTGGCAACAATCACAGAAGAAGCTCCTCCAGTTAACCGCAAATACCCGGCAGATCGTGATTGAGGATAGCTGGCATTCCATTCAACTGTATAAGCCGCAAGCTGTCGTAGATTCTGTGCTGAGTCTATTAAGAGATAATCACCGCAACCAAACAGACAAGCAGGCGTCTATTTAGTAGGAATATATATCCATTAAGAAAGGTGAGCTATAATGATTGGGAGATTCATAAAGGTTCTGGAAGGAAGCCCCAGACTCGTTATTAGCATTTTTCATCCGGCCATCGGGGGAGATCCGGTGGAGGGTATAGACCTGTACGCACCTTGCCAGGCAGAGGCAGCTAAGCTTTTGACAGAGATGGGCGTTGATCTGGACAACCTGAATGTTGCCAGTGTAACAACAGGCGGGGCATTAGCTCCAAAAACAGAAGGGTATCCCGTCATCCTCTTCTCCCCTGGATTCGGTGTTGAATGTGATATGTATCTCGGAGTGATTTCCAAGTTAGTCGCCAAAAACTACGTGGTAGTTACAATTAGCGCTCCGCGTGAGTCCGTGTTCACCGTATTTCCAGACGGCAGCTATCTCAAGCAGGCACCTGAAATGGCGGAGCTGGCAAGCAGTGACTACCCCAGCTGGTCCCGTCTGCTCCACAACCGGATTCAATTTATACACGCAGTTATGGACGTCCTTGAGATGCTTAACCGCTCCGATGATGCTGAGCTCGCCGGGCTGTTCGACCTAGCTAAGGTTGCTGTCATGGGACATTCGCTCGGAGGTGCCGCCGCCCTGGAGGCCGCCAAGCAGGATCACCGGATCAAGGCTGCTGTCCTGCTCGATCCCAGTTTTCACCTCTTACGCCGGGAAGACGTACAGTCTTCTGTTCCAGTTCTGCTGCTGCGGCAAGAAGCTTCGGCGTACCGGGAGATGGCAGCATCTATGAATGAGACTATTGCATCCGATTATATCGATGGGCAGCGCTATGCCTTCAACTCTCTGAACAATGCCCATTTCTATCGGGTAAAAGGGGCTCAGCACATGTCTTTTTCGGATATTCCGCTTCATTACGGTGATCAACACACAGTTCCCGTTCATGCCGTTACCGCAGAAGCTGCAACCGCATTCATGAAGGCGGTGTTTGATAAGGGTGCGCTGCCTCCGAATGCAGCATCTCAGCTGAGCGAAGCCGTCATTTCCATCAATTCAGAGGGTGAACCTGCAGAAACTTAGCATGAATGGATACCCAAACATCCATTAACCTGGGAGGGCACTTTGTATGAAGATCAGACTTAGCGGCTATAATCCAGACTGGATCAGACTTTATCAGCAGGAGGCTGAATTTTTAACTACTATTTTCACAGATGAAATTGTACGTTTCGAGCACTTTGGAAGCACCTCAGTACCAGGCCTGAAGGCCAAACCTGTGATTGATATGATGTGTATTGTAAAAGACATAGCCAAAATCGATTCCTACAACGATAAGATGACACTGCTCGGATATGATGCAGGTGGAGAATGGGGGATTCCCGGCAGGAGGCTTTTCCGCAAAGGCGGTGAGGCACGGAGTCATCACCTTCATTGTTATCAGGCAGACAATCCTCAGATTGAACGGCATCTTATATTTAGAGATTATTTGCGTGCGAATCCGGAAGAAGCGGCAAGATACAGTCAGTTCAAGCAAGAATTAGCGGATCGCTTCGAGGATACCAGTCAGTATAGTCCAGCCAAAAAAGCATTTGTGAGCTCGATGGAACAACAGGCGCTGTCTTGGTTCGCAAGCAATGAAGTGAATTCAAAAGGAGGAACTCAAATGAAGACAATTATGCGCATGATGGACCATCTGTACTGGGCGGATGGGCAGATCTTGGACGCGCTCGAAGCGAGTCATACGAAGGACGCGGAGCTTCTGAAGCTGGTGCGGCATGTGGCGGTGGCAGAGCAAGTCTGGCTGTCACGCTTGCAGGGCAAGAGCAGCATACAATATTGGCTATGGGAGGAAGCGGAAGACCTGACGGCGGTCCGGCGGCTGTTCGAAGCGAATGCAGAGCAATACCGCAGCTATGTGCAAGAGCTGGAAGAATCCGCGCTGGACAGGATGGTTGACTATACAACTCAGAGCGGAATTCCGTTCCTGACCTCCGTCCGGGACATCCTGCTGCAGGTTCTTTTACACGGGCAGTATCACCGGGGGCAGATTAACCGTGCCCTCCGGATGGAAGGAGCAGAACCTGCCCCTGTTGATTACATCACATTCGTGAGGCTCTAACCCTACAACTGCTAATGAACAAGGAGCGAAGATAAGAAATGGAGATCAGAGCATTACATACGGGTGAACAAGCACCTACCGAATTGCTTGTATTGGCCGACCCTGCACCGAAGCTGGTTGAGGATTATGTAGCAAGAGGGCAATGCTTCGTTGCTGAAAAGGATAACCGTGTAATAGGTGTCTATGTATTGCTGCCTACCCGGCCGGAGACCGCCGAGTTGGTCAATATTGCAGTGAATGAGGCGTTCCAGAGCCAGGGAATCGGGAAGCAACTGGTGAATCACGCCATTCAGGAAGCCAGACGGCTCGGCTTCAAAACTTTGGAGATAGGCACAGGCAACTCCAGTATCGGCCAGCTTGCGTTGTATCAGAAATGCGGCTTCCGGATCACCGGGATCGACAAGGACTTTTTCATCAGACATTATAGTGAAGAAATCTATGAGAACGGGATGCAGGTGGTGGATATGATCCGCCTGTCTCAAGATCTGTAAGCCAGTTCAGGGCTGCGGAACAGCTTCACGAACGATAGCGCAGCTGCAGAAATTATCGCGGGAGGTAACGCATCTTATGCAAGCACAAATATTGCAATTTCTCAATAACACCTATCCTGTTCAACTCTCCAGTATGGAGGCCGTTACCAATGAAATGTACCGTTGCCACTCGGAAAAGGGGATCTTCTTCGCCCGAATTACGAATTATAAGACCTATGAAGAACAATTAGCTGAAGTGAACTGGACTACTTATCTGTTCAACCGGGGCGTACGGGTGCCAGAGGTTGTACCTAATGAACAGGATTTACTTATCAGCACCCTGCTGCTGGATGAAGAAGCGAAGTTCGTGGTCTTGTTCCGGGCGGCAGCCGGAATCCACCTGCCCCGGGCCAAATGGGACAAAACCATACTCAGAACCCTGGGACAGCAAATAGGCAGAATGCATCAGGTGAGCAAAGAATATCAGCAGACTGACGCTGCCCAGCCGATTCCGCATTGGTATGATAACGATGAATATGATTTTCTAAAGCATATTCCTGCCGAAGAGCGGGCCATACGGGATATTGCGAAGGATGTGCTCAAGCAGATCCGAATGCTGCCCAAAGATGAGGCGAACTACGGCTTAATCCACGGTGACCTGTGGCTGAACAATACCCTGGTGGACAGTGACTCTGCGCTGACGATGATTGATTTTCAGGATTGCGAGCGGCATTATTATGCCTACGATTTAGCTGTGCCAATCTATTCTGCGCTAGAGTACTCATTCGCGGGCGGACAGAACCTCATAGACTATAAGCGCGCGATAACTAAGGCAATCACGGACGGATATAAGGAAGAGCATCCCTTCTCCGCTGAGATGTCCAGAAAACTGCCGCTGTTTATGAGACTGAAAGAGCTGTTTGAGTACAACCTGATGCATATGTATTGGAACTTCGAGGAGCTTAGCGAGGAGCAGGTGCGGATTCTGAATTTGTACAGAAGCAAGATTGAGTTCATGCATACGTGAGGTGAGTGAAGTGTATGACTACATCAGCATCCATTCACGGTTTACGGTTTGCAATGCAAAAACAAGCGGCAGCCGAGGACGATTCGTCCTTGGCTGCCGCTTGTTTAATTCACAGACCTTCCGCCTCAGCAGTAATGCAGCGCTTCGCCCAACGCAACCAGCGCCATCGCCTGGCCATAGGCCATAGGGGCAATGATGATCCCTTTGTAGTCCTCCTTGGTTGCGCCGATCGGAGTACCGCCGGACACCCCGAGCACAGTGCCTTCACCGTCGATTCTGTCCAGAATGGCACGGATTGCCCGCAGAGCAGGTTCGCTATAGGCCTCCGGGAGCAGCCCCCGGCGCACACTGTTCAGAATACCGGCAGCAATCGCAGCCGAACCGGAGGTTTCGGTATAACTTCCAGAGTCATCCAGCAGGGTATGCCATAGTCCGTCCCCGCTCTGACATGCAAGCAAGGCTTCGGCCTGGGCCTGTAATGTCTGCTGGAGATAGCTGAAGACTCCGTCTGCCAGATAGGGCCGCATCAGCTCCAGATATTCCGGCAGGCCGAGGGCGAACCAGCCGTTGCCGCGGCACCAGAAGGCTTCACTGAAGTTATGGCGCTCTTCAAAATGCCAGCCATGGAAGAAGAAGCCGGTTTTTTTGTCATACAGATATTTAATGTGCAGCAGCAACTGATGCAGTGAGGTCTCGCGCCACTGCGGGTTGTCGTATTTCACACCCATTTTGGCAGTGAACAGAATCGCCATGAACAACGTATCAATCCAGATCTCATTCTCATGGAGTGAGACCTCATGTTTCTGAGTCCCCGTAGTCACATGCTGATAGCCTTGCTCCAGCGTCCGGGGCAGGCCGTGCATTAGCCATTCTATCCATTCGAGACTGAGCTCTCCGGCCTCCTCCAGCTCCATCAGCGACAGGAGCGGCGCAGTCGTATTAATATTCCGGCTGGGTAGTCCCTTTGTAAGCTGCCGGGCCATCCACGGCTTGGTGTATTCCGCGTAACGGCCATCCCCGAAATGCCGGTCAAGCTTTTGCAGGCCGTACAGCCCCACTCCTTGCGGCCAATCCCACTCTTCCATCCCGAAGTCCCTGGCAAAATACCCCCGGCGCTCCGCATCCTCCCCCAGGTTCTGCAATTCAGCTTCATTATCCGGCCGGCCCAGCTTCAGCAGCTTATTCGTGACCAGCTCCAGCTTCTGCATAACCTCTTCCTTGCTCACACAGCTAACCGGCACCGCTTGCTTCTCTCCTGCTCCCATCCTGGCTTGCTCCCCTCTCAGCTCTGCGCCCCGCGCAGCTTGATTCTGAACGTTCTGATCTCATACGGCTTCACCTGGAAGCTCAGCTCCTCTTCTTCCTGCCAATCTCCCAGCGGCTCCTCCATCAGGTTGCACTCCTGCCAGGAGGCTATAGAGTAAGCGCTATCTACAGTAATCTGTGTCCGCGAACCGGCGTACTCATGCAGCCGTAGCACCACATCTTTACCATCCTCCGAGCGCTTGACCGCATCCACCGTCACATGGGTGCCGTCGATATAGAGCAGCGGATCCCCATCCAGCTCACCTGCCACACTGCGCAACGGATTATTCAGCTCCCACGCCTCCTGGGCCACCCTGCCCTCTACAAAATCGCCGGTATGCGGATAGAGTGCATACGTAAAGGCATGATGCCCCTGATCCTGCTGCGGATCGGGATGAACCGCCGACTTCAGCAGCGTCAGCCGGAGCACGCTGTCCTTGATGTCATAGCCGTATTTGCAGTCGTTGAGCAGCGCTATCCCATAGCCCTTCTCGCTGACATCCGCCCACTGATGGCCCACCGTTTCGAAGCGGGCGTAATCCCAGCTCGTATTCCAATGTGTAGGACGCTTCACGTTACCGAACTGAATGTCATAAGTAGCCTCCAGCGCATGAATATCCACCGGGAAGGCCACCTTCAGCAGCTTGTTATGCCCGTGCCAGTCCATCTCTGTACGGAAGTCAATCCGCGCGGTATCCCGGTAGAAGATGATGTCCTGCGTTACCGCTGTGCGGTGATAGGTCCAGGTCATATGCAGCACCGCCCGCAGCGGGCCGTTCTCGGTCAGTTCACATCCGGTCAGCTGAGTGATCTCAGTCATCTTTTCCTGGTAGAAAATATCGATATCCCACGCTTCAAAATCCAGCGGCTTATCCTCGAACACCTGTAGTACATTCCCGCGCTGTCCTGGCGCCAGCAGCTCACGGCCGCTCTTCCGGTCGATCATTGAAGTGAAGTGGCCCTGCTCATTCCATACCACTTCCACTAGCGGTGTGCTCAGCCTGTTGCCGGATACAGCTGCAAGTGGCTGAATCTGCGCCTCTCCGGAGGCCTCGACTGCTTGTCCGTGTACTACCTTCAGCACCGCCGTGCCCAGTGCAGGCACAGACGGAACGTAGACCAGCATTTCCCCGTCTGCCGTCCGCTGCTGCCATAGCCGGTTCCCGTCAGCGTCATGAACCTGTACGGAATCAGCGGCATCTATAGGAAGCAGCGCATAACGAGGACGGTTCCAGTTCGTGCTGTTCAGCAGAGTGAATGCTTGCAGCTCCGGCTTATTGCCGCTATTAGCATCAGCCACACCGTTAATCAGAGCCAGTGAGCGCGCCTCGCCTTCTGCATATTCAGCATCACTGTCCTCGTAGACCTCAGCGATCGACGAACCGGGGATGATGTCATGGAACTGGTTGCGCAGCAGAATCTCCCAGATCCCGGTCATTTCAGCCGCAGGATAAGCGGTTTCAAGATTCCCCTGTCTTACCCCCATCAGCGTGTGCAGCCACTCGGCATCGCGCAGCAGCAGCTCCAGGCGGCGGTTATATTTCTTATTGCGGGCTTGTGAGGTATACGTGCCCCGGTGGCATTCGAAATACAGCTCACCGTTCCAGGTGTGTACGAACGCCTCCGTCTTCCCGATCCGTTCATGCAGTCCGGTGAAATACTCTCCGGCACTGCCCATTTCAATCTTCGGAATACCCGGAAGCTTGTCGAAGCGCCGGCGAAGCTCCAGCATCTCCCGCGTCGGCCCGCCGCCTCCGTCACCCCAGCCATACGCAAACATCAGGTGATCGTTGATCTCCTTATCCTGATAGGAATTCCAGATTCCGCGCAGCAGTCCTGCCGTCATCCGTCCGTTATAGGTGTATTCAGCTCCATCCTTCTCAGAGGTCGTGATGAAATGCGTCAGCACCTCCGAGCCGTCCATCCCCCGCCACCAGAAGGTGTCATGCGGCATCCGGTTGAACTGATTCCAGCTGATTTTGGTCGTCATGAACGTGTCGATACCTGATTTGCGCAGAATCTGAGGCAACGCCCAGCTGTATCCGAAGACATCCGGCAGCCACAGGTACTTGCTCTCTACGCCGAATTGTTCACGGAGGTAGCGTTTGCCCAGCATAATCTGGCGGACCAGCGACTCACCGGACGGGATATTGCAATCCGACTCCAGCCACATCGCCCCTTCCGCTTCCCAGCGGCCTTCCTTCACCTTCTCGGTGATCCGCCCGAACAGCTCCGGATAATCCTGCTCTAGATATGCGTACAACTGAGGCTGCGTCTGCAGGAACTGGTACTCCGGGAACTCCTCCATCAGCCGCAGGACGGTGGAGAAGGAACGGGCTGTTTTTTCACGGGTATGCTTCAAGCGCCACAGCCAGGCAACATCAATATGGGTATGGCCCACAGCCGTAAGCGTTACGTCAAAAGTCTGCGGCATCGCCTCTATCGCCTGATTCAGACTGGCACCTGCCTGATACAGCGAAGCGGTATGCTCTGGTGAACCCGGCTCCGACCAGTCGATCAGACGGAAGGCTTCGTTCAGCGCTCTAAGCAGCCACTGCTTCTCCGGCTGGTCTCTGCCAAGGTAACGGAAGGTGTCAAGCGCCGCCTTCGACATATAGAACAGATCATCAATGCCCTCGTCCAGATAGCCGATGAATGCTTCGCTGAGCCGGTGCTCCTGAATTCTGGGCACTCCGCCGCCCTCAAGTCCCGACCACAGCCGGAAGGCCAGCTCTAGCGTCTGTCCGCCCCATTCATCCCCGAAGATTACCTCCCGATGGTTGTTATCTACGCCCTGATAAGGCGATCCGTTCACGAACAGCAGCGATTCGAAGCCGGAGTTATTGAAATCCCCTGTTTTGCCAAAATCAAATCGGCCGGCAATTTTGAACCCTGCCTGACTAGGCGGCAGTACAACCTCCGTGCGCAGCCAGATGTAACGGTCCCGCCCGCGCCAATGCTCCTGAAGTCTGATGATGCCATCAAAGGATACCGATTCCGGGTATACTCCGTTAGCCCCTTCCTCATCCTCAGCGAATGCGAACTCTGTAAGCTCCTGGACCTTAAGATATCTATACTTTTCCACTTCAGCCTGGCGTTTGATTAGCTTTTCTTCTGTGAATAACATTCCTATCACTCCCTGTATCCGCTTTCATATGGTCACTATAACAAACCTTCCACTCCAAAAACTACCCTACTCTTGCTGTATTCCGCTCTATTCATTGCATATTTTGCTTTTTTGGGCCTATAATATACAGGTGGAAACGGCTCAGGCTTCTTTAGTAAAACGCCAACGGTGAGGAGAGAGGCTATGCTCGACAGCGACCTGTTATACGAACAAGGATATAGTATACGTATCAATACTCCGGCTGATCCGCTCTTTTACTATTTTGACTACGATCAGCGCTCTCACGACATCAATATGGAGTTTCAGCACGATCATGACTTTTATGAGATTCATATTCTGCTGGATTCCAGCGCTACTCATATTATTGAAGGTAATATACATGCTCTGCAGCAATATGACATTGTTCTGCTTGCTCCGTACCGGCTGCATATGACCCAGTATCCCGCAGGTCCGCCGCATAAGCGGCTGATCATCAACTTCAACCTGCCCAGGAATATACCCGGACTTGAGATCGCTTACAATACAATGCTGCAGCCGTTCGCCGAGGAGGTTCCGATCTACCGGTTCACCGGAGGCCCGCGCAGCGCCGTGTTCGAGCCGCTCAATGCTATTTTCAACTGTTCCCGCAGCGCTTCACCGCTGAATCCTGTGCTGATTCACAGTCTGTTCCAGCAGTTCCTGTGCAGTCTGTCCCAGCAGAATGACAAGAATGCTTACGTGCTGGAGGAGATCGGCAATGCCATGATGCAAAAAATCTATTCAATCACCGCCCACATTCACAGCCATTACGGCAGTGAGCTGTCCTTGGATTTAATCTCCAAGGAGTTCTATATCAGCCCTTATTATTTATCGCACCAGTTCAGAACCGTCACCGGCTTCACCTTGACCGAATACATTCAGATGACCCGCGTCCGCAAAGCCCAGCAGCTCCTGCTCCACACCCGGCACAAGATCTCTGACATCGCCGGACAATGCGGCTTCAACAGCTTCTCCCAGTTCAACCGCATCTTCAATAAGCAGAGCGGCATGTCCCCTTCCGCGTTCCGCAAGGCGCAGGGGGCGTCTGGCGGGGCTTCGACTTTGAGTTCGTATTAATGGCTCGACGTGATGGGCTGTACGGTTGAAATCATTTATGACCCGGCAGACACCACCGAGCTGACAATTGAATACGAATGCCGAGCCCCGTGGCGGGTGAGTGAGATGGAAATCGGTCAGCTGGCGGGAACAAGGCCGGCGCTACCGGAACACCTGGGTGCTTCTTTGACAGACACCTCGAGACTGCTGGAGGCCGAAGAAACCCGACACCAGCGCCGGAAGGAACGGGAAGCACCGGCGGTGACGTACCGCCAGGTACAGAGGGAGGACTAAGATGTTTGAGTCCTTCAATGAGTTGCACCACGCACCGTTTTCCAGAGATCCTTGCCGTCACCGTGCTCTATGCGTCTGCGTCGCAGGGAGAAACGCTCGGGCGTCTGGCCTATATGTCGCGGAGCGTCAGTGTTTTGCCGTACTTACGGGTGACTGTGGGAACGGGAAAACGACCACGATCCGGCGGCTGAGCGAGGAACTGGATGAGGCTCGCTTTAAGCTGATCTACCTGTCGAATTCCAAACTAATCCCACGTCATTCTTACAAAGGGCTTCTGGAACAGCTTGGGTGTGAGTCGAAATTCTACCGGGGCGACGCCAAACGGCAACTGCACCGGGAGATTGAGCTGATGCGGAGGATTCACCGACTGTAGCCCGTGGGGGGGGGTGGATGAAGCCCATTTATTGGACCGGGAGATGCTGGAGGAGCTGCACTTCCTGTTGAACATGAAAATGGATTCAAAGAGCCCCATGGCCTTGATTCTAGTTGCACAAAGTGAATTCTGGGACCGTCAGGGGCTGCAAGCGTACGCGGCGATCCGCCAGGGAATCGATATGCAGTGTTATCTTCCGCATATGGACCGAGCGGAACTGGGGGCCTAGATGAAGAGACATCTGAATGCAGCAGGTGCCGAACATGAGCTATTCACGGAAGCGCGATGGATGAAATCTACCGTGTTTCCAGTGGAGCCGCCCGGCTGGTGAACAAACTATGTACTCATGCCTTGATTTACGGAGCACAGAACAAGCACCGAATTGTTGACGACCATAAGGTCAAGCGTGTGATTCAGGGAGAATTGTTATGATTCTCCCTATTTTTCTCCCTTGCTGCGGACAGATTGACCGTCAATAGCAGAACAACTCATGCCGTCAACCTCTGGACATTAGGGGCTAGCAGTAACATTCCTGCTTCTTTTTCAATATTGTGAAAGTATTAATCACCTATTTTATAGGACGATAAAAATACCCGGATGATCTTTACGCCTTAATAAACTTTATTAGAATTTTAGAATATTAATAAACTGTAGAAAGAAGCTTCTGAACCGCCCAAAAGGACTTTCAGAAGCTTCTGTACTATCCATATCGGCAGCTGGACACTGTCGAACTCATTGAACAGCACTAATCGAGAAAGCTTAGCAGTGTTCAAATCTCAAAAATGTGGAAGACTGGAAATTAACAGTACATCAATACACTATCCCATTCAGGGCTCTCATCTGAAATCAATGATGCCAATACTAATGCAACTCCTGCATTTCCATTTAAAAAACCTGAATCATTAATTTTTTCGAGTTTGTCGTTTATTATATTTATTTCATAAAATCCAAATATAGATTCGGGTTCAAACATGTTTAATATACTGATTATAAGTTTATCTCTTATAGATTCGAGTCTCTTATCCTTTGTTTCTGAATATAACCGCTGAACTGACTGTAACAAACCTGCTATACCATGACATAATGTAGCTGATGCTAATCCCCCTAAATTTGTAATCCGTTTATCTATTTCAAGAAATGAATTCAAAGCCAATTCTGTCCATTTTTCGTCATTTGTTGCAGTACCAGCAAGCCAGAGTGCACGAGCAATACCTGGTACACCATAGCACCACGAATCTCTATTGAATTTCTGGTTCTCCATAGTTAATTTACCGCTTTGTGCCTCTTCAAAAGAAACTCTACCCGGCCAATAAGTCCCCACATCATTTTGAATTGTCCAGATAGATAGCCATTCTGATAACCTGCAGATATCTTTTAATACACTATCACTCCCCAACCCTTGCAATACTGATATACTCATTAAGCTCAATGGTCCTGAAATCCCATGGGATAATCCTAAGTTAAAATTACCATTTGGGTACTGTAATGTTTCATGTTTTTGAAACTGATTGGAAGCTGTAATATGCCATCTTGGTATTGCTAGATCTGCTATATCCTTTTCTCCACAAAAAAAATGGAGCAACTCCTCGATATCACTCCATATCTCCCTCATTTTTGGACGGTCTAAAAACATCAGCACTACCCGCGCTATGCCTGCTAACCCCGATATAGTATCATAATCACCCATTTGAATATCGCCTGAATTCCAACGTTCTTTAAGTGATCCAACACTTTCTGCAAACATGTCCTCATATAGACTAGCAAGTGTGTCCAACATCTGGGTATAACGTGTTCCGTTACGAGATAAAGCGCGAACTCCTACTAAAATACCAGCCAATCCATTATAAAGAGATAGATCATTAATGCCATTTTCTTGCATGTGTTTATTAAGAAGCACTAAGTATTCATGGCCTATAACATCCCAGTCCTCAGTTGGAAATAGCTGATCTAATTGGCCAAGAAGCAGACAAATTCCAGTAAGTCCACTTCCCAGACTAACTCCTGTCTTATACTCTACCTCAGTAACATTGCTGTTTTCTAATGTAGTAATCAAAGAAATCAATTTCTCTGGGTCTTTATATTTAATGATTATTTTACGCAGTACAATTAATATTTGTTCTCTTAGTTCTCCTTCAACAGGAATCCAGTTATGATCCCTTTTTTCTACAAATGTCATTTTTGAACACCTTCCTCTTTATCAGAAAAGGAACTGACTTGAATCCGGTACATCTCTGCATACATACCATTCCCCATCATCAATTCTAAATGAGATCCTTGCTCAATAATCTGGCCTTCCTCCATTACGATAATTTTTTGAGCTAAACGAGCAGACGTTATACGATGAGTTATGAAAATCCCAATTTTATCTTTCATAAGCTCCATAAATATTTCGAGCAACTCTTTTTCAGCAATAGGATCTAAAAACGAACTAGGTTCATCCAAAATATATATATCCGCATTTCGCATGAATGCTCTAGCAATGGCTATTCGCTGCCATTGCCCTCCAGATAATTGATATCCTTCTTCAAACCACTTCCCAAGCTGTGTATCTATTCCTTTTGGTAATTGCTTGATTAAAGTTTCAATTAAAACTTTTTGAGCAGCCGTCATTACTTTAATTTCATCATCCATTTCTTTCAGAGATCCAAACCCTATATTATGACGTGCTGACATTTCATATTGCATAAAATCCTGAAAAACCACCCCTATTCTTTCTTGAATTTGTTGCAAATCATACTCTTTTATATCGACACCGTTTATACTTATCCTCCCCCGATAATCTCCATATAATTGCATTAGCAGTTTTACTAATGAGGATTTACCCGATCCGTTTTTTCCAACAATAGCAATCGTTTCGCCTTTATTTAGTTTTAAATTGAAATTTTGTATTACATCATGAGACTTACCTGCATAGCGAAAATATATATTTTCCATAGAAATTGTATTTATTTCTTTTTCCAAATTTAGTCTTTGAGAAGAACTGTTTTTTTGTACATAGATGGGATCCGTAGTTGGTAACTCTAGAAATATCAGCATTTGCTCCATGTATAGATTGTTTTGTGAGAACCGTATTAAACCTTGTATAATCGAAGTCATTTGACTTTGTGTTAATGTTATAGCTTGTATGTATCCATACAGACTTCCCACTTGAATTCTATTCATGAAAGCTTCAAACAAGGCAATCCAAATTAGAACACATAAACTAATCAGTTCTAGAACATCATATAAAAAAACTATACCCACACGCTTAAACAGCATTTTTCGATCCGTTTGAAAAAACGATTTCAAAAAATTACGATATCTATCTAGTAAATAGGGAGCAAGCTGAAAAATCTTTACTTCTTTTACTGCTCTATCGTTCGTAAGTAAATACGTCAAATACCATGATCTTCTGATTAATGGTACCCGATCCATATGAATTTGAAATTGTTCACGATTAATTTTGAGAATTGAATAAATGGAGATTGTTGATGATATAACGATTATAATAATAATCCACCATTTCCACATTATAAGTATTATTGCTGAAGATATAAGAGTAATAATACTGGTAATAATACTGGTGATTTGATTGTACAATTCGTACGGCCTGTATGATGCTTCTTGAGTTGCCCTTTTTAATTGATCATTAATTTCAGAATTCTCATAATCTTCTAATCCTAGCTTAACTGACTTTTCGCATATTAATATGTTCATAGTATTAGAAAGTTGAGACTGGAGATTACCTTCGACATAAGTATTCAATCCGCTTATTAATACTTTAATAAAATACACAATGCTAAACATTAAAAAGCTATGTAATAACCATCCTTCCCCTCTATTCGAAACTGTAGAAATACCATTAAGTAGATTTTGAGTAACTAACAAAACAGCTACAGGTAAAAAACCTTGGACTATATTTATAATAATACTTGGCACCATATAATGTTTATTCAATTTAAAAATCAGCTTAAAAAGTCTTAATCCATTTAATATTGTTTTAATTAATGATTTTAATTCTCCCTGTTGATTATTTTTTTTTTCAGATTTCATATTTCTTCCTCCGATATTGCAACAAACTATTTATGGAGTGACGAGCCAAAATCATAACTTTCCGTTCTTTGGATCGGTCTGTTCCTAATAAGCGATTTAAATGCATGTGAACAACACTAAATATAATATCTTCTTTATCGTTCATTAATTGTTTGTCTTGTTCTTTTTCTAAAACTTTAGTGAAGTAATATTTAGTAATACCTTCTCTTTTGATAAAGGTTTGATAAAGAATTTGTTTTTCAGCATTGTCTCCCACTTTACTTACTTCAGAACTTTTTAATAAGGATGTTATTAAAGAACGATTCCCCCTAAACTCATCCAAATATTCTTTAAAATCATAATTCCGATTAAGAAGATCATGTATTTCATCTAAACTTAACCCAAACTGATTCAAGATTTCAATCACACTTATAACAGCAATAATTTCTATATCCGTCTGAATTTTCCGAACATTAATCATTTCTATTAGATCAGTAACAATTTCACTATCAGCAGAAAAAAGTTGTTCTACGGTATTCATTAATTCTATTCCACCATATCTCTCTACTTCAGGTTCGTAAGTATCTATGGTTACATTTGTAATTAACTTTTTGTTCAACAATTCACTTGTCCATGAATAGAAAAAGGTTAGAAAACTAGATAATGCAACTTGCTCCTGCAATTCAAACCGTGCACGAATATGTACATTAGGATCTAGAAAACGTATGAAATAAGCTTGGCTGATTAAGTTTTTACTTCTGCATTCTTTAATAAAATCATTCCAATATGATCCAATAAACTCATTTTGTCGGCTATTTAAGCCATACAACTTTACATATGTCCATCTACCACCAGGTAAATATACTCGATCTTTATTATCTATTTTCCATGTATTTATTTTTCTAAGTGCATCATCTCTTTCTTTTTTTGCATTATCAGCCTCTTTATTAGATTTAACGCGCACCAGAGGAAAAACAAATTCTGCAGCCAAGAAACCATCATCCCGCTTTATTAAAGGTTCAGCAAACCCACCAATATGCTCTGTTAAAATAACACGACCATTCTTTATCAATTCATTGTGTATCATTTCAATATGCAGCGGGTGATCTAGATCTACTAAAATACGATTATCTGTTTCTGTAATAAAAACATATCGTGGAACTTTCCATTCTTCTCTAAAATCACTAAAAAACCGTTTCATTTCGTCTTCTGAATTTTTTTTAATTTTCCAATGAATATTCCACGTCGCAGGACAAAGTACGGTTTTACTATATTTTAGTCTAGGCGTATATGGAGACTTAAACATAAAATCTAAGTTTAATCCCTGCCACATTTTATAGCCATCCATGCCAGCTTCAATTAAAAATCTATAAATATTAGGAGTTAACTGATGATTATACATATGTCCAGCTGTAGGGATAACTTCCTTATTGTTACTCTTGGATTTAATATAAAAATGATTATTCCTAACACCAACAACCAAATCAGATACAGCGATTTGCTTATTTTTTGGCACAGTATGATTAGTTCCAATTGCAATTTCATAATCTCGAAAATTGTCGGTTAGTAAAATATTAGACGATCTTCCATAAGAGGGAATGAACGAAACTTCCGCATGTAACTTCTCAGGATTCAATTCCCGCTCCAGCTTATCTATAAACATAAATTTATTTGCAGCAAAAGAAGGCTCAAATAAATCAATGAATCTACCAAATGTCTTCCCGGCCCCATATGAACCTGGGTTAGGTCCTAAAGTCATCGTATAATTCCCCTGATCCAGCTCATATTGATTTCTTGCATTAATCAAGAAATATAATTCAATTGATGGTATAAAATCACTTTCATTAAGTGGTTCATCTTCTAGAAGTTGCTGAATCATATTCTCTGTAAGTATAAGCTCACTTTGTCCTTTATTGAGACAAGAAATGAACCATTGGTATAATAACTGTGCCTTTTGGTTAAATTTCGAGCTTTTTTTCACACTTCTAGAACTAGGAGGGTAACTATATGTTGCAGGAGCACCTAAACCACTCTCTGGGTCTAACAATTCAAGGAGCGGTATTTCTCGATAAGGCCCATATTTCTCCAAGAACTCTTCACGGTATTCCTCCATATGTTGCAGCTCAATAGGAAATGATCGTGCAAGGAACTCAGCCACCTTTTCTACTTCCGCCCTAACATTCTGGTTAAGTGTAATTGCTCTATCCTCTAATGATAAATCAATTTGTAGTGTATTCTGTGTTTTCATAAGATTTTTCATTTCACCCTGTAATATCAGTAATTGTTCTTCTCCTTCACCAATAGATAGTTTATTGTACTCTTCTATATCCGTATAAATTTCATATAGTTTTGACTTTAAAGCATCTATTCCTGTTACTGGTGCTATTTTAGTTATAATATACTCCATAGGTGTAGTTATTGTTGAAGGAGGACGTAACTCCGTGAACAGAAACTCCTGGACAAATAATTCCCATACATACGATGATATAGTATCAATACTAGCGTCACTAAATTGATCTTTCACTCTGGTTAGGAGATTTGAATACAGAATGGGTTCCTCGGTCTCATTCATAATAAAATCAAACACAGCCGTTGATCGAACAGAAACACTATCGTTTTCACCCTTCAGTACATTTCCATAACGGATTTTGTAAGGGATACTTGCCCTGTCTCCCTGCTGAAGTATTAACTGATTTCGCCGTACATGCAACTGAGCAATTACACCTGACTGTCCCTCCACGAATTCAATTATTTTTAGTAACCACTCCATATCCGGTCTTGCCCTTTTGCGATACGTATTGAGACCCTTCATTCTTACTTCTGACTGTTCATTAAACATTCCATATGTAACACCCGAAAACAAACCGAATGGTGTTGGACGAGACATCATTCTTAGTAAAAAGCGCATAAATCCATTGAGAACTTGTTTTTTCTTGCGAGGGTTATCATCACTATATAAATAGGGTAAAGATTCCAGCATACTAGGACTAGACACTGCAATTGCTTCCCTAATTAATTTATTTTCGGAAAATGTAATAAGAAGATCAGTAGAAATTTTCCTCAAATCTTGTTCATTAGTGAAATTCTCAGGAAATAACTCAGTATACTCATTAATAGATAAAACAGGAGTTCTAACCATAAAAAAATCTAACGATTTATAAAGAGTTCCTCTAATGTTAGTATCCGTCATATTCTCTTTCCTCTCAATCACTTGAATTAAATGATTTCTTAAACATTAAACCATTGTTCTCTGCCACTTAAAAAAGCTAATCAGCGTACAAAATACAATAATCCCTAACGTGGAAATCCAAAATTGTGTGTAGACCTCTCCTCTGAGAGCAAGTAATATTTTCTGAAACGGATCAAATAATATAACTAGAGAATTGGAAATTTTAGAATATAAAAGAAACGAAAGCACAAAAATTGTTATATAAGCAAAAAGTGGTCTCGTAACAAATAAACAAATTGCACTACAAAACATTAATTTAGCTATGCTCACTAGTGCAAACAAGGCATAGAAATTAAAGTTAAACATAATTGCCTTAGTTACGCTAACTGGTTCATTAGATCCATATAAAGTTACTACATTAGATTTGGGAAAAAAAATCCACGAAGTTGCCATAGCAAAAATGTATGTAAACCCGATTAATATTATAGTTGTTGCAGCCAATGCCAAAAGCTTGCTTAGTAAGATTTGAACCCGAGAAAACGGGCGCAGCATATATAATCGATAAGCTCCAGAATGAATATCACCACTTAAGTGATTTACATAAATTACAGGTAACACAACTACTGTAAGCACAAGAGATATTCCATCCATCATATACCAAGGCATATTAAGATTATTGAACTCGATCCTTCCACCACCAAATCTAAGGTTTCCCGATCCGTTTAACATAGCTCCCCAAGTATTAGCAGCTAATAAAAGTATGAAAATCAAATATAAAATAAGCATCGACTTACTTTTCCATACTCGTTCCATTTCGCTGATCCAGATCCCAAACATATATACCCCCCTAGTACAAATAGTCATCTACTACAAATCGACGGTATGCTGTCCATACGAAAATAACCATATACGATATTAAGATTAAAGCCATCGGCAAAATAGAATGTAAGTTTCTCTCATTCAGTAATGAGTAGAGGCCTGTATGTTGCATATAGGGAATTAAAACATAGGCTACCAATTCATGCATGAATGATCCACTCACAAAAAGGTTCGCAAAATGTAAATATATCCCATCAAATAACAATGACATAAGAACATAACCTACAGTTATGCCTAACATGAATGTTGTATTTTTACTTATAAGTGATATATATGAAAAAAAGCATGAAATCGCCATCAAAGTTAGATATGCTAAAAAATAATACTGGACGATAAATCCTAAATCAACTATTAAAGAAATTTGTTTTTCTCCGTCATGAGGAAATTGAAATAGGCCTATAACGCTTAAAGAAATGCCCATAACCACTAATAAAGCTATTATAATAATATTAATAACCAAAAGTTTACTAAAAAAAATTTTAGCCCGTGAATACTGACGCAAAAACATTAATCTTAACTGACCTCCACGATATTCCTCTGTATAAACAGCAGCAACAATAGCAGCAACCGCTATATTACAAGGCAAAAATAAGTTTTCCCTTAAGCCTGCGATCACAAATACACTAGTGGATACTATGTCAGTTGGATAAAAACTTTGAATATATCCTTTTGTTAAATAAGCAAGTAGAGGTACACAAACGAATAAACACCATATCAACTTATTTTTTGACAGTCGTTCCAGTTCACAAAATATTAGTTTACTCATTGCACTAACTCCATAAAAGCATCTTCAAGTCTTTGTCCATCCTTGACAATATTTTCCGTTAACCCCTTCCAAATAATTGATCCTTCACGAATAACAATAAGTTCATCGCACAATTGTTGTAATTCGTCAAGCAAATGGCTCGAAATAAAAAAGGCTAAATTTTCAGTCTCCCGCAATTTAAATATAATATCTCTCAGTTCTCTCATTCCTATGGGATCAAGTCCATTTGAAGGCTCATCAAGTAACAACAGTTTCGGCCCACCTAGCATGGATTGAGCAATTCCAAGTCTTTGCTTCATCCCTAAAGAGTATGTTCGTACTTTATCCTCTCCTCTTTTTTCTAGACCGACTGTTGTTAGCAACTTTTCGATTTGTTCTTCTCTTTGAGATGATTTTATAGTTGGATGTAAACGGGATAAATTACGCAATACCTGCCTCCCCGTCATATATTCAAAAAATATTGGCGACTCTATAATACCGCCCACTCTAGAAATTGCCTGTTGACGTTGCGTCTGAACATTGTATGAATCAATGCGTACCTCTCCGCTTGTCGGTTTAATCAATCCGGTCATGATACGCATCAGTGTCGTTTTCCCTGCTCCATTAGGTCCTATAAATCCATATATTTTCCCTTCTTCTAATTGAAAAGATGTTTCGTCAATAATCACTCGCTTTCCAATAGTCTTGGTAATCTGGTTTACTTCCAATATATTAGCCACCGCCGTACCTCACTTTCCAATTTAAACATAGAAGAAGGGATCATATTGATCCCTCTCCTTACATTACTTTTTAGTATTATTGTAAAGTTTTAAATTCAACAAAGAGTGCCAATATTAGAGAAACACTTTCCGCCAGTTGGAACACAGTTTGCTGCAGTTTGTCCCGTACCACAGCCACTAGTACACCATACTATACTTGTAACATTTGGCTGTACAGAAGAAACTGTAGTCTTAT
>NZ_ASPS01000050.1:0-33776 GCF_000517865.1 Paenibacillus sp. FSL R7-269 | reverse complement strand
ACTTTTTAAGCTTTGCCTTTCTCGCTTCCGCGATGATTCTGTTGAAGTAGCTTCAATATGATTAGTTTTCAGACACGCCCTAATAAAAGAGTAATAAATCTGTTTTTATTTCCTATTTAACTTGTCCAACAGGCGGAATCTAATTGAATTGGCTTTTTATCGTTTTCTTCACTTAATTCTTCACTTAATTGTAAAATGATATCGTTATTTTTTACAAAAATCGCTGAATTAATGTGAGATTTTACACAACAACTTATAAGAGTTAATGCAATTTGATAGATTCATAGGTAGGGCTATGATACAATCTTTCGGGCAGTAGTAGAACAATATAGCAATTACAGGGAGGCAATTAGATTTATGGGAGAGAGAAGATGGAACAAGCCGATAGCTTCTTTATTGGCTACCACAGTTCTGGCAGCACAGATGCTGGGCGGAGTATTCAATGTTCCTGTGCTGGCGGCAGGAAAGGCTGAGGCTTCTCCGGTGATTAATCCGGGAACCATTAATTTACGCTTGATGAGCACCACGGATGTTCATACGAACGTATATGGATGGGACTATTTCAAGGGTGCCGCCTCCGCGACTGTAGGTCTGGACCGTACTTCAACCTTAGTAAAGGCTGCACGCAATGACGCAGAGGGGAAATACAACCTTTTGCTGGACAATGGCGATTTAATTCAAGGAACACCACTCGGAACGTATATGGCCCAAGTGTCTGACTTCAAGACTAGCGAAGACCAGATTCATCCGATAATCGCAGCTATGAATCTCATGGGTTATGATGCAGCAACCTTCGGCAATCATGAATTCAATTATGGTTTGGATTATCTGGACCGGACCGTTAAAGGCAATGTGAGCAGTGCAACTTATAAAGAGTCTACGGGTGCGAAATTCCCTTATATCAATGCAAATATTTATAATAAGTTAGACGGTAAAAATACATTTGAACCTTATCAAATCATTGATAAAGTGGTAAAGGATAGCAAAGGAAACACCGTTACCATTAAAGTCGGCCTCCTGGGTCTGGTTACTCCGCAGATTATGGAGTGGGACAAGGTAAACCTTGAGAAAAACGTTATTGCTGAAGATATTGTGGAAACGGCGAAGAAGTTTGTTCCTGAAATGCAGAAGGATGGTGCGGATGTTATCGTCGCCATGACTCATTCCGGGTTCGATGCTGCTGCCGCAGAAGGAACCGGAGCAGAGAATGTCATTAACCTGCTGAGCAAGGTTGAGGGTATTGATGCGATTACCTTCTCGCATACCCACAAGGTATTCCCGACGAACGGCGTTGACAGCGCGCTGGATGCTTCCTTCAAAGATCCGTCCACCAAGAAACCTTACAATAATGATGTAGCTAAGGTAGATAACGTCAATGGTCATATCAATGGGACTCCGGCAGTACAAGCGGGCTATGGCGGGGGTTACCTAGGTCTTATCGATTTGAAAATCGTACCCGATGGTACGAATGGCTGGAAAGTAGACAAAACAGCTTCCAAGGCTTCTACGCGCTCTATTGCTGGCGCAGCCATTGACACCGCTATTGAAGATCTTGCAGGAACGGCACATCAAGCTACGATTGATTACGTGAATCAGCCGTTAGGCAAAACAACTGCTCCGATGAACAGCTATTTTGCAATGGTGCAGGATGATCCGACAGTCCAGATCGTAACCTATGCCCAGCAGCAGTATGTATCTAACTTGATTCATACGAACGATAACCTGGCCGCCTACAGAAATCTTCCGATCCTGAGCGTCGGCGCACCGTTCAAGGCTGGACGTAACGGCCCGGATGAATATACAGACATCAAGAAAGGTAACCTTACGATTGCCAGTGCAAGCGATCTGTATCTGTATGACAACACACTCAAGGCGATTGTTGTTAACGGTGAAACTGTAAAGAATTGGGTAGAGATGAGTGCAGGAGCGTTCAACCGCATCAAGCCATCCATCTCCACACCCCAGCCGCTTTTAAATTCAGCATTCGCTGTATTCAATTTCGATGTGATTGACGGCATCAAATATACAATCGATGTTACCCGTCCCGCTAAATATAAGCCTGATGGAACGCTTGTCGATAAGTCCTACAGCCGGGTAACATCCATTACTTATAACGACCAGCCGTTGAACCTAGAGGATAAGTTCGTAGTCGTTACCAACAACTACCGTGCCAGCGGCGGGGGGAACTTCCCGGGTGTCAAAGGCGCTAACATGATCATTGATTCCCAGATGGAGAACCGCCAGGTGCTGATGGATTACATCAAGGAAGCGGGGACCGTTGATCCTACCGCAGACAACAACTGGTCGATTGCACCAATTGAAGGAAACGTCACTGTAACATTCCCGTCTTCACCCAAAGCAGCAGCAGTCGCTCCTGCAAACATTACTGCTACGGGAACTCAAGATGTCAATAAATTTGAGATCTACAACCTTGACTTGAAAAAATCCGCTCCAACCCCAACGGGAGATGTTGAAGTCCATCTGCTGGGCATTAATGACTTCCACGGCCAACTGGACACTACCTCGGTGGTGAACGGGGAAGCAGTAGGCACGGCGGCTACGCTTGCAGCTTATTTGAAGGAAGCCCGTGCCAAATATGAGAATTCGCTGCTGTTCCACAACGGCGACTCTGTGGGTGCATCCGCTCCGGTATCTTCACTGGAACGCGACAAGCCTACGATGGAATGGATGAATCTCATGAAGTTCGACATCGGTACCCTGGGGAACCATGAGTTTGACCAAGGTGTCGAGGCTATGAAGGCTCAAATCTATGGCGGTAAGGACCCTAAGAACGAGAAAGTCGTCCATAATGGCGCAGATTTCGATTATATCAATGCCAACGCAGTGGACAGCACTACTGGTAAACCTATTATCACCCCTTATGTTGTAAAAGAAGTTGGCGGCGTGAAGATCGGCTTCATCGGAGTGGTGACCAAAGCAACGCCAAGCAAAGTATCGCCAGCCGGTACAGCCGGTGTGAAATTCCTGAGTGCCGGGGAAGAAGTCGCGGCGATTGAGAAATATGCGGCCGAGCTGAATGCTCAGGGTGTTAAGACGATCGTGGTGCTTGCCCATGACCCGGCAACAACCAAGACTGATCCGGTTACCCAAAAGAATGTATCCACCGGCGAAGCTGTAGATTTGGCTAAGGCACTTCCTGCCAATTCCCCGGTTGATGTTATCGTAGCCGGAGACAATCATGGTTATGCCAATGATACGGTGAACGGTAAGCTGATCGTTCAGGCTTACTCTTACGGAACGGCTTTTGAAGATATCAAGCTGGTGATTGACGGAGTTACTGGTACAGTGAAGAGTAAAACGGCTACTGTAACGAACACGGTTCAGAGTAAAATCACACCGGATGCCGAAACCAAGGCGTTGGTGGACTACTATCTGAATCAGCACCCTGAATTAACCAAGCCTGTAGGAACTACAGACGGTACAATAACCCGTACAGATGCCTACACTAAGGAATCAGCATTGGGTAACCTGATTGCAGATGCGATGCGTCATGCTATCTTCAAAGAAGGCGAGAAAGATCCTGCAGATTTCGCCTTTATGAACCCGGGCGGCATCCGTGCTGATCTTCCGAAAGGCAATGTAGCGTTCGGGGATCTGGCGAAGATCCAGCCGTTCGGCAACACGCTGGTGAAGCTGACCCTGACCGGCCAGCAGATCAAGACCCTGCTTCAGCAGCAATGGGCAGTTAAGCCTGACGGCACTGCAGACACGAAAACCCTGCAAATCTCAGGTCTGAAATATACAGCTAACATGTATCTGCCGGTTGCAGAACGTGTGGCTAACCTGACTAAGGCTGACGGAACACCTATTGAAATGGCGAAGAGCTACACCGCTGTAGTCAATAACTTCATGGCTGCGGGCGGCGACAATTACAAGGTATTAACTGAGGCAAGCTCCTCGCTGGCTGGACCGATCGACCTGGATGTATTCTATGAATATATCGTCAAAACATTCAACGGTGGTGCGATCACTGCTGCCATTGAAGGCCGGATCATCAATGTGGAGAAAGATCCTGGAACGGTTAATCCGAACCCTGGTAACACTGGACCGGTTACAACTGCAACACCGAAGCCAACGGCTTCGCCTTCGGCCACTCCAAGTCCGGCAGCTACACCTGCGGCAACGGCAGCTCCTACGCCAAGCCCAGCTGTCCCTGCAGTAGCCTTCAAGGATCTGGGTAAGGTAGCCTGGGCCGCAGATGCCATTAATGCATTGGCAGCCAAAGGCATTATCAAAGGGATGGACGGCACGAACTTTGCGCCAATGAAGAGTGTAACCCGAGCAGAATTCGTAACCATGCTGGTTCGTTCACTTGAACTTGGCAATTCGGCTTCACCTGCGAAATTCAGTGATGTGAAGCAGGGAGTCTGGTACTCCGATACGATTGCTGCGGCTGTGAATGCAGGTCTTGTAAAAGGCTCCGGCAACGGTAAATTCGAGCCGGGCCGTGAGATTACCCGCGAGGAAATGGCGATTATGATTGCGAATGCCCTTAAGGGTCAGCTGCAGCCGGTTGACGCTGCAACGTTGAACAAATTCACAGATAAGGCCAAGATTGCTCCTTATGCAGAGCAAGCAGTGGCGCAGTTGACTCAGATTGGTATCGTCAATGGTATGGATGCCAAGCACTTTGCACCGAAGAGCATGGCTAACCGTGCCCAGGCTGCAGTGATTATCTTCCGTATGCTGGAGAATAAAGCTTCATAAGTTAAAGTTTCATCATGTAATCATGAAATGATAATCAATCAGAGAGAGCCCCTGCTGAAATAGCACGGGCTCTTTTCTGGAAATATAAGAAGTTATAGGTTTCACACGATAACTTATCCTGCTATTTCTCGCTGAAACGGTACCGTCCATAAAAGGACGATGGAGACGTTTCCACTTGCCTGAGGAAGGGCAGCTGTTTTACGCTTGACGGAAGATAAGCTGAGATTTATAATTGCCTTAATTCATGTTATCAGCGTTGACGAAGATATGAACCACTTGCTTTGGACCGTTTCAGAGAGAGGAAGCCTCAGGCTGCAACTTCCTCCGGTACCGGCTTCTGGTTTACCCCTTTGTAGCTGCGGTTATGAACTCCTTACGGCTTCGGTACTCCGGAACCTTAATGGATAGTAAGAACCGCCGGTTCATGGCCGTTATCCCCATGCTAACGAAGGATCATATTCTGCAGTGAAGCATAAGCGCCAGCTGCCAGGATGGATCGAATTTGGGTGGAATCACGGGTGCAATCACTCGTCCCTTTGCGGGACGGGTGTTTTTTGTGTGCAGAGGCTATGAGTGATAACCACTTGTAGGCGTAGGCTTGCGAAGTGAATGTGTATGAAGAGTTCAAGGAAGTATAGCCCAACAAACCTTAGGAGGAAGTAATCATGTCAGTAAATATTAAGCTTCCGGACGGATCGGTCCGGGAATATGCGGACGGCAGCAGCATTGATGATGTAGCCGCCTCTATCAGCAGCGGACTGCGCAAGAACGCCGCAGCAGGCAAGCTCAACGGGATTGTCGTAGACCTCTCAACACCGCTGCAGGAAGGCGATCTGGTAGAGATCGTAACGCTTGATTCGCCGGAAGGTCTCGAAGTGATGCGTCACAGCACAGCTCACTTGATGGCGCAGGCGGTAAGACGTCTGTTCGGCACCAAGGAAGTGAAGCTTGGAGTCGGTCCTGTGATCGAAGACGGCTTCTATTATGATATGGATCTGGAGCATCCGCTCAATCCCGAGGATCTGCTGAAGATCGAGAAGGAAATGGACCGTATTGTCTCGGAGAATCTGCCGATTGTCCGCCATGAGGTCAGCCGGGGGGAAGCACTGGAGCGCTTCGGCGAACTGGGTGATCCTTACAAGCTGGAGCTGATTGAAGCTCTGCCGGAAGACAGTGTCATCACCATCTATGAGCAGGGCGAATTCTTCGACCTTTGCCGTGGCCCGCATTTGCCGTCTACAGCCAAGATCAAGGTATTCAAGCTGATGAATGTGGCCGGGGCTTACTGGCGCGGAGACAGCAAGAATAAGATGCTGCAGCGTGTGTACGGCACAGCCTGGATCAAGAAGGCACAGCTGGATGAGCATCTGCGCCTGCTGGAGGAAGCGAAGAAGCGCGACCACCGGAAGCTGGGCAAGGAGCTGGAGATTTTCACCTTCAATCAGTTAGTTGGACAAGGCCTGCCGATCTGGCTGCCTAAGGGCGCGAAGCTGCGCAGTATTCTGGAGCGTTATATTGTCGATCTGGAAGCAAGTCTCGGATACCAGCATGTCTACACTCCGGTACTGGGGAACGTAGAGCTGTACAAGACTTCCGGGCACTGGGAGCACTATCAGGAAGATATGTTCCCTAAGATGACTATCGATAATGAAGAGTTCGTGCTGCGCCCGATGAACTGCCCGCACCACATGATGATCTACAAGAGCTCGATGCACAGCTACCGCGATCTGCCGATCCGCATTGCCGAGCTTGGAATTCAGCACCGTTATGAAATGTCGGGAGCCTTGACAGGTCTGCACCGCGTGCGTTCCATGACGCTGAATGACTCACATATCTTCTGCCGTCTGGACCAGATCAAGAGCGAGTTCATCCGTGTGCTGGAATTGATTAAGCAGGTATACAGTGACTTCGGGATTGAAGATTACCGGTTCCGCCTCTCTTATCGTGATCCTAAGGATACTGAGAAATATTATGCCAACGATGAGATGTGGGAGACTGCACAGCGTATGCTGCGTGAGGTAGTCGAAGAAGCCGGTCTGCCGTTCTACGAAGCCGAAGGCGAAGCGGCCTTCTATGGTCCGAAGCTCGATGTGCAGATTAAGACTGTACTCGGCAAAGAAGAGACACTCTCGACCGTACAGATTGACTTCCTGCTGCCGGAGCGCTTTGAGCTGGAATATGTCGGCGACGACGGCCAGAAGCACCGTCCGGTTGTCCTGCACCGCGGGATTCTGGGAACGATGGAACGGTTTGTAGCCTTCCTGCTGGAGAACTTTGCCGGTTCACTGCCGCTCTGGCTGTCCCCGCAGCAGGTGAAGATTATTCCGGTATCTTCGGCCTTTGACGAATATGCGAAGGAAGTGGAAGCGAAGCTGCTGCGCAGCGGCATCCGTGCGGAAGTGGATTTACGCAATGAGAAGATGGGCTACAAGATCCGTGAAGCTCAGCTCGAGAAGCTGCCGTACATGTTCGTAGTCGGCGAGAACGAGATGAATGCCGGTAGCGTATCAATCCGCAAACGCGGCGAAGGCGACATTGGCGCCCGTTCGCTGCAGGAAGCTATTGATTCGCTTGCACAGGAAATTGCCGGACGTGTAATCTAAAATTCAGCCTGCTTGCTGAACCTCTGTTATAAGCCTCATGAGACTGCTTTGGTGCGGTGTCATGTATAAAGTTTTGTGAATCGGGAAACCCTCGTACTATGGGGAGGGTTTAACTAATGAACAAAATGGGCTTATACCAGAGGTTTTGGTGTCTTTTCGTCACGATCGTCCTTATGCTGACCGCTGCCGGGATCTTCCCGGATTACGTGCGCAAGTCGGCTCAGGCGAGAGGGATGGAAGACACTGCAGGGCAGCATGGAAGCAGCATACAGAAGCAGTCACCCGTTGATCGTCAGCAGACAGGCTCAGCATCCCGTCTTGGAGGCTCTTCAAGAGCCGTACAGCCGGATGCCGCAGACAAAGCTGTTAAGAAGCCAGAGGTACAGGCAGCTAAGCCTAAGAATCCTGTCAAAGCACCCGGTTCGGTACCGGTAGCCGCTCCGGCTCCAGAGCAGATTATCACCTCGCTGAAAGTTATGGCGACCGGCTATACAGCCGGATACGAATCCACCGGCAAGACCGCGAAGCATCCGGAGTACGGGATTACGTATTCAGGAGTTAAGGTACGGCGGGACAAGAATGCGGTATCCACGATTGCAGCGGACCCGAAGGTGCTGCCGCTGGGAAGTATTTTATATATACCGGGTTACGGATATGGAATTGTGGCCGATACCGGATCGGCAATCAAAGGGCGCAAGATCGATCTCTACTTCAGCACCACCAAGCAGGTCTACAAGGAATGGGGCAAGAAGTCGGTGGTGATTCAACTGATCAAGCGCGGAGACGGTAAATGCACGGAAAGTATGCTGAAGAGCTTGGGTCATGCTATCCAGACCTATAATGCAGTTCCGCAATATTTGCTGGAAGAAGCTATTTAAGGGATGCGTACACCGGACAATCCGGAGTTTGAATTTATTTTCACTTGAGCATGTATAATAAAGCGGGCTGCTTCCCATAATATCGACTGGGGCAAATACTTGCTTCTTCCGATACAATAGGGAGGTGATTCTCGTGGCTAATTCCAAGAAACCAAAGGTACAGGAAAATTTCAAAACACCAAATGAAAAATACAATGCAGAGTTCGCTGTTGAAAATGACGGTGCGACTAAGCAAAGCAGCAACTCCATGACCAAACCGGCTCAGAAACCGCAGCAGTAATGCTGGGTTCCCGGTAAGCTCCTGAAGCAACAAGCTGTCCTGCCATGTCCGTTTACGGGCTGGAGGGCAGCTTTTTTTAATAGAATTTATATGTTTTGGGGTCCCCGTAAAGTATCTGAGTCATCACCTACGCTAAAGCCCCACTTTATGGGGTTATTTTATATGGTTATAATTTAACTTAATATTCCAGTCCTCTCGGTCTGGAGACTGAGATACAGTTCCTTCTTACGCCGCTGTTCTCCACCGCATTCTTCCTGTAGACTAAGGCTATAAGTGTTCAAGAGGAAGAGTTGTATTTACGACAAGGAGGATGACATTATGAAACGAAGGTTCACCAGCCAGGTACTCGGAGGCCTGCTCCTCATCGGTCTGGGGGGAATGTTCCTACTCCGGCAGATGGGCTACACGGATTTCAGTCTGAGTTCACTGATCTCCACCTATTGGCCCGTTATTCTGATCGTGATGGGCGTACAACGGCTTTTGGCTCCGGATGAGCAGCGATCAAGATTTTCGGCAACACTCGGCGGATTTATCTATCTGGCGATCGGTGTGTTTTTCCTGGGACGGAATTTAGACTGGTTCTACTACTCGGCAAGCGATTTCTTCAAAATGCTGATTCCGGTCATGCTGATCGGCGGCGGACTATCCGTCATCTTCAGACCGCGGCCGAGCACTCCGCCAATACCTCCGGCACCGCCCTCACCACCAGGCTACTACCCGCCTGGACCCGGTAAGAGTCCGCTGGATACAGCGCCGCCTGCTCCGCTGGAGTCTACGCTCGATCAGCAGTTCGAGCAGAAATTCGGCAAGCCGGCTGGCAGCGAGGACCGGAACTGGAATGATTATCTGCATAAGAATGAGGAAGACGCAGACGGTAACCCGCTGCATGCTTCGGCAGATACCCGCTGGCAGGAGAAGCAGGAGCGCCAGGAGCGCAGACGCCAGGAGCGTCAGGAACGGCAAGCCCGCCGTCACGGCGAATGGCATGAGGAGTTCCAGGATTCCGGGAATGATAAGGATGCGACGAACCGCTCGGCTTTTATCGGTGATGTGCATATGGGCAAGGAGCATTTTCAATTGAAGCGGACCAATATTTCGCAGTTCATCGGGGATACGGTGCTGGATCTGACCAATGCGCAGATTCCTTACGGCGAGACGAAGATTAATATCTCTGCTTTTGTCGGCGACATTAAAGTATATATTCCAGATGATATGGATCTGGGTGTGGCTGTGACCGGCAGCTCGTTCATCGGTGATATGCAGGTGCTTGAGCAGTCGCGCAGCGGGTTCATGAGCAATGTGCAGTGCAAGACACCGTATTACAAGGAATCGGGCAAGAAAGTCCGTATCAACGTCAGCTGCTTCATCGGTGACGTTAAAGTCAAAACGGTGGGTTAAATGGGGATGATCTTCAGTAATACCAAGTGGATGCTGCTGGTGTATTTCCTGCTTAGCGGCGGGGTTACGGCGGGACTGATGTATGCCGGGACATGCCTGGGCTATATTCAGGTGGTGGATACCCGGATGTGGATCTACCTGTGTCTGGGCATTGTATTGTTCACAGTCATCATCGGCTACATCGCCGGTCAGCGGATTCAGCGGCGGATCGATCATCTGGATTTGAATATGCTGCAGGTGGCTAAGGGGAATATGTCGGTACGGATGCCGGAGAGCGAGGACCAGTCTTTTGCACGGGTCTACCATGAGTTCAACATCATGATGGATACGGTCGAGAAGAAGATGAAGCGGCTCCAGCAGCTCGGGGAACAGGAAGTTATTGAGAAGGAAAAGGCAGCGGAGAGTGCGGTACTGGAAGAGCGCAGGCGTATGGCCCGGGATCTGCATGATACGGTGAGCCAGCAGCTGTTCGCTATTCACATGTCCGCCTCTTCGCTGCCTAAAGTGCTTGAACGCAGCGCCGAGCACGGCAGGGTGGTGATGGATCAGCTGATCAGCATGTCCCAGATGGCGCAGAAGCAGATGAGGGCGCTCATCGCACAGCTGCGTCCGGTGGAGCTGGAGGGGCGCAATCTGTTCGAGGCATTGGAGAAGTGGTTCCCGGATTATTGCCGTCAGAACGGGCTCAAAGGGGTGAAGGAGCTCGAGCTTCAGGGTGAGCTGTCCGAAGCGATCGAGCATCAGCTGTTCCTGATTATTCAGGAGTCGATGGCAAATATTGTGAAGCATGCCGGTGCACGGGTGGTCAGTCTGTCCCTGCGGGAGGTGCCGCGCCAGGTGGTGCTGAGCATCAGCGATGACGGGCAGGGCTTCGAGCATGTGCAGCACAAGCAAGGCTCCTACGGGCTCACGACCATGCGTGAGCGTGCCGAGAAGCTCGGCGGTCAGGTCGAGATTATCAGCCGCAGGGGAGCGGGAACAACGATCCGCGTACATATTCCAAAGTTTGTCCAAGGCCGCGCGGAGACGGCTGCTGACGGGTCTGAGGCCGATTCTGAAGAGGCTTGAGGGGCTTAGCGGTGATGAAGCTGGGGCTGTATAATGCTTATACAATGTTAGGGGGAGTACAGGATGAGTCTCATAAAAGTACTGCTTGTAGATGATCACGATATGGTGAGGATGGGCCTCAAAACCTATTTGATGCTGGACCCGATGTTTGAAGTGATAGGGGAAGCAGCCAACGGGCATGAAGCGCTGGCGATGCTCCGTGAACTGGGACAGGAGGCGCTGCCGGATCTGGTGCTGATGGATCTGATGATGCCGGTAATGAACGGGGCTGAGACCACCCGCGCGGTCCTGGCCGAATTCCCCGGGCTCAAGATTGTCATCCTTACCAGCTTCCTGGAGGACGATCTGGTGGTCGATGCGATTGAAGCCGGAGCTGTCAGCTATGTGCTTAAGACCGTCTCCGCAGAAGAACTGATCTATGCGCTGCAAGGCGCCTATCGCGGCATGCCTGTGATGACCGGCGATGTGTCGCAGGCACTGACCCGCGGCATCCGCCAGCGCACGGTCCAGGGCGACTCCTCCGGCTTAACCGAACGTGAGAAGGAAGTGCTGCTGCTGATCGCCGAGGGCAAGACGAATAAGGATATTGGCGAGGAGCTGCATATCAGCATCAAGACCGTGAAGACTCATGTCAGCAACCTGCTGATGAAATGCGAGCTGGATGACCGCACCCAGCTGGCGATCTTCGCCCACCGCAAAGGCTGGGCGCAGGGTTAGCAGCTGCAGGGAGTTTGGTAGACAACATTTATATAGTGAACCGATAAGGAGGCTATCCGAATAGCAAACGCCAATCTGATGAAGGAAATTAACCTGAATAATGTGCGTCAGGTGATGAAACGAATGGAGACGGCTACAAAACCCCAGCTAGCTGCACTGACCAAGCTGAGCGTAGTAACTGTGAACTCATTAGTTAAGGAACTGTCCGAGTTAGGGGAATTGTTTGAAGACATGGTGGTGCCTTCTAACGGGGGCAGACCCGCACAGACCTATCGCTTTAATTACAATTTCAGCCTCGCATTGGTGATGTACGTGACAGAAAAAGCGGGAAAGGTCCTGGTCTCCGCCACAGTTATCAATTTGAAGGACGATATTCTGATGAAGGATGATCATATCATCCCGGTTTTTGAGAGAGATTTTTTCTACACAATCATTGAACATGCACTGAGCCAGTATCCTGCCATCAAGGTCATTGGCATAGGTATTCCGGGACAGGCGGTCAATGGTGAAATTAAGGTCAGCAGTCTCCGGGAACTGACGGGCTCACGGTTAATAGAAGAGATTGAGACCCGGTTTGGGCTGCCTATTCTGGTGGAGAATGATGTGAATGCAGCGATCAGCGGATATTGCATGAAGCATAGGGAAGGTGAAGAGCAATATTTACTGGGGCTCTACTTTCCGAACGGTTACCCGCCGGGTATGGGGATCTACCTGAACGGCAGCATCCTGAGAGGAAATCAGGGGATGTCAGGCGAGGTTAAGTTCCTTCCCGATATGCCTGAGTGGAGCCTGGAGATACCCCGAGATACATTCATAACTGCAACCTGCAGGATCTTGCAGACGGTGAATGCTGTGCTGGCCCCGGATAGAATTGTCATTTATCAGGACAGAGTGGAAGATGAAGTCTGGACAGCGGCCTGGACGGCCTATCAGCTTCAGCATCCCATGCCTGTCTATCCGGAGGTCGTCTTACAGCACACCTTTCAGGAAGATTTCGAGAACGGTCTGCGCAGACTGACCCTGAAGGAGTTAGAGCCGGAGCCTACATAGACCTAGTACTAACAGCCCTTGTTAACAACAGGGGTTTTTGTTGTTTTTTTGGATAAGTGTATCCGCTTCTTGACAAAAAATAAGAGAGAGCACATACTTAGTATATATACTTTATAAAGTTTATTTATTAAGCGTTTTAGGGGGAATATCTTTGTCTACGTATTTTTTGATTATTATTTATCTGGCTTTTATTAGTCTGGGACTTCCCGATTCTTTACTTGGCTCTGCGTGGCCCGTGATCCGGCCGGAGATGGGTTCATCGCTGGGGTCGGCGGGAATCATCTCCATGATTATTGCCGGAGGGACCATCGTGTCCAGTCTGTTCAGCAATACCATAGTGAAGCGCCTGGGGACAGGACGAATTACCTTTGTCAGTTGCCTCTTAACCGCCGCCTCATTGTTCGGATTCTCCGTATCGCCATCCGTGTTGTGGTTCATTATAATGGCCGTTCCGCTAGGTCTTGGGGCAGGTGCAGTAGACGCGGCACTGAATCATTATGTGGCTGAACATTACAAGGCTCATCATATGAGCTGGCTGCACTGCTTTTGGGGCGTGGGCGCGACCTTGGGACCCATGATTATGGCAGTCAATCTCGTACACGCCCAGTCCTGGAGAGGAGGATATGCGGTGGTTGCCATCATTCAGTTCGGATTCGCGATGATTCTGTTAGTGACGCTTCCGCTATGGAAAAAGGTTGCTGCCATGCGGGAGCCTCAGCCTTCCGCAGCGCTTAGCGGCAATCTTCCAGATGAAGTTGCAGTGAACCGTAAGTCGCAGGCGAACACTATCCGATTGCGGGGCGTTAAGCCTACTCTGTTGACGTTCTTGTTGTACTGCGGAATAGAAGCAATGGTTGGACTATGGGGCGCCAGTTATCTGGTAGGCGCAAGGGGAGTTTCACCAGATACAGCAGCGGTATGGATCTCCGTATACTACGCGGGTATTACAATTGGCAGGCTGATAACCGGCTTCATCACGTTAAAAGTCCATAACCGCCTTCTTATCCGTTACGGTCAATTGGTGACCCTTATAGGCGGAGCTATTCTTGTAATCCCGTTCCATCCGGCCCTTTCACTTGCAGGACTGATATTGATTGGTCTGGGCCTCGCACCGGTTTATCCGGGTCTCCTGCATGAGACGCCTGCCCGGTTCGGCAAGGAGAATTCAGCCCGCTTAATCGGGTATCAGATGGCGGTAGCCTATACGGGGACAACGTTAATTCCGCCGTTATTTGGACTTTTATCCGTGGGCACCAGCATTGCCGTATTCCCCTTTGCTGTACTTACGCTACTGATCTTCATGTTCTGCAGTGCAGAGCGGGTGAACCGGCTGCTGGGCCAATCCATGTTAGGGAGGGAATAAACTGATGGCTTATATTCTTATCTGCGCAATCATCTGGCTGGCCGCCTACTTTCATATGGCAGCATTCAAAGAACGAATGGAAGTGAAGCCTATCCGTACTGTAGAAGATCTGTTTGATTAATCAACGATCCATTATCGTCTTGTTATCTTTTTATCTCCGCTTAAATTGTTTTTAATGTGACCTTAAGGTTTACAGTACAAAATAAGGACATCAAAACAAATAACACTTTGCCTGACACGGCAAGGCGCGGGAGGAAAGTAAACATGGACGATAACAAAAACAACAATTTCAATCGTGATCATGAACCGGGACCAGATCGTGAATGGGACAATAATCATACTGATACTGATAACAGCACTAATTCATCCGCAGAAGGCGGCTCCTACTATTATTCTTACGGACCTTTCAAATCCCTGAACAATGATGAGATGAACGGCAATGACCCGCAGCACTATAACCGCCGCGAACCTGAGCGGGTTGAGGTTACACCGCCACAGCCGGTGAAGTCCTTACCGTATAACACCTCGCTCCGCACCACAGGGAATGACGGGAACGGCGGACGGGGCGGCAATCCTCCGGAGGGGGGCAACGGCTGGCAGTACAACCGCAAGCCGAAGAAGCCGGTGAAGGCGGTACTGGTATCTTTTCTCGCCGGAATGGTGGTCTTATCAGGCTCCATGTTCATGGCAGACCGGGGGAATTGGTTCACAGGAGGCCAGGAGGCAACCACGGTTGCATTGAATCCGGCGGGGAAGACGGCTAACGGCAATGCTAATATTACACCTTCCACCTCCGCAGCGGCGCTGGTCACCGGCTCAGGAGATGTGTCCGGCGTAGTTGAAGGGGTAGGGCCGGCAGTCGTCAAAATTGAGACGCTGGTGAAATCAAACAACTCACGGAATAGAAGCAGCAGCCCGAATATGAGCGATCCGTTCTCACAGTTCTTCTTCGGTGATCAATTCGGCGGAGGAGGTTCCGGTTCGAATAATTCGGAATCACAGACTCCATCGAACAACTCGGATTCCCCGCAGCTGGTTCCTTACGGAATCGGGACTGGCTTCATCTATGATTCTGCCGGATACATTTTGACTAACCAGCACGTTGTTGATAATGCCGATGTGATTCAGGTTACGGTGGACGGCAATACTAAGACTTACGAAGCGAAGCTGCTGGGCTCCAGCAAGGATCTCGATCTCGCCGTACTGAAGATTGAAGGATCGGACTTCCCGTCTGTGGCGCTTGGCGATTCTGACAACATCAAGGTAGGCTCTGAGGTTGTGGCGATCGGTAACCCGCAGGGCTTCGACCATACAGTGACAACCGGGGTGCTCAGTGCCAGAGGCCGCAGTATTGATATTGCCGAAGAAGACGGCAGTGGTACAAAAACCTACAAAAATCTGCTGCAAACCGACGCCTCGATCAATCCGGGGAACTCGGGCGGACCGCTGCTCAACATGAACGGCCAGGTTATCGGTATGAACGTTGCAGTAAGCAGAGACGCTCAGGGTATCGGCTTTGCGATTCCGGTAAATACCATTAAAGGCGTTGTAGATAAGCTTGAAGCCAATCAGGAAATTCCTAAGGAACCGGTACCTTTCATTGGGGCCACGCTTATGACGATTACCGATGAAGTTGCCAAGCAAATGGGGACAACAATTAAAGAAGGCTCTGTAGTGGCTGAAATTGTCTTCAAATCTCCTGCTTATACAGCGGATCTGCGTCCTTACGATATCATTACAGGAATTGACGGAAAGAGCTACGCTACCAGCCAGGATCTGATCACTTACATCCAGACGCTTAAGGTAGGCGATAAGGCGACTCTGAATGTGGTCCGTGACGGTAAGAAGCTGGATCTGCCGGTAACGATCGGCAATAAGAATGATTTCGAGACTGCACAGACTCAGAAGCAATAAGCACACTAGGCGGTGAGCGGCAGAGCGGAAGGGGCAACCCTTCCGCTCTGTGCTGTTCGTGAACGGATGCGGAGAGACTGGTGCATCTGATACAATAGAGATATACAAATGAGACAATGGGGGCTGCCGGATGCGACCGAATATACTGATAATTGATGATGATGAGAAAATAACCTCTATGCTCCGACGCGGGTTGGCTTTTGAAGGGTATGATGTCAAGACCGCGTCCAACGGTGCAGACGGGCTGCGTGCCGTTCTGAATAGTGATCCAGATGTGGTCATTCTGGACGTTATGATGCCCCAGGTGGACGGGTTCGAAGTATGCCGCCGTCTGCGGGAGGGCGGAAGCAGTGTTCCTGTGCTGATGCTGACCGCCAAGGATGAAATCGAGCACCGGGTGAAGGGGCTGGACCTCGGGGCAGATGATTATCTGGTGAAGCCGTTTGCACTGGAGGAGCTGCTGGCCAGAGTCCGGGCGCTGCTCCGGCGCAAAAGCGAGCAGGGCGGAAGCACGGATCAGGCGGTCACCTATGAGGATATTACGCTGGACGTGGATTCCCGGGAAGTGACCCGCGCCGGACGGCGTCTGGAGCTGACAGCGAAGGAATTCGAGCTGCTGCATCTGTTCATGCAGAATCCGAAGCGGGTGCTCTCCCGCGATCTCATTATGGATAAGATCTGGGGCTATGATTACAGCGGGGAATCGAATGTCCTGGAGGTATATATTGCAATGCTGCGCCAGAAGACGGAGGAGCATGGCGGCAAGCGACTGATTCAGACGATCCGGGGAGCCGGTTACATCCTAAGAGGTGACTAATATGTCCATACGTTTGCGGCTTACTGCCTGGTATTCAGGGATTCTTGCCGTTATGCTGCTGGTCTTGTCGGCCGTAATCTACGGCTTTGTCTATATTAATACGTATGGCGATTTGAAAAGCCGGCTCCTGAACCAGTCCCATCAGGTTGAACTGAAGCAGGGGCTGACCTCTGACGGCTCGCTGCAGCCGGTGCTAGGCGGACCTGCGGGCCAAAGTCTGTTCGCCCAGATGTACATCTATGATCTGGACAGACTGATCCCCAGTCCGAACATGACCGAGATCAGCTTGAAGTTCAAGGTACCCGCCAAGGAGGATCTCCCCGGAGAGGAGGGGTTCCTGCAAGCCAGCTATGGCGGCAATCCTTTTCTGATCTATCAGAAGGGCTTCGACATCAATCTCAATAACAGCAGTTTCCCTGCTGTCCTCCAGGTTGCCGTATATACGGGTGAGCAGGTCACCCTGCTGAACCGGCTGAAGAATATTTTGCTGGCCGGCTCCTTCGCTACCCTGCTCGCAGCCTTCACCTTCGGCCTCTTCCTGGCCCGCAAGGCGATGAGTCCGATTGGCAAGGTCATTGAAGCTGCGAACGGGATTCAGACGGGAACGGACCTCAGCTCGCGGATCGTATATGACGGTCCGCAGGATGAGATCGGGCGGCTGATCGAGACGGTGAATAGTATGCTCGGGCGGATGGAGGGTTTTTATACGGGACTGGAGGAGGCCTATGCCACGCAGCGCCGCTTCGTCTCTGATGCTTCGCATGAGCTGCGGACACCGCTTACAACCATCCGCGGGAATATTGATCTGCTGCAAAAGGTCTGGGAGATGAAGCCGGATGACAGCCGGATGTCCGAGGCGGATGTCCGCCAGCTCTCGATTGAATCGGTGAAGGATATCGCTGATGAAGCGGCACGCATGAGCCGTCTGGTAGCGGATATGCTCTCCCTAGCCCGGGCGGATACCGGCCGGACCTTCGAGATCGAGCCGGTAGCGCTGGAGCCGATGATGACTGAAGTGGCCCGCCGCGCGTCCTTCCTGACGCGTGAAGCAGAGTGGTCTGTCGGTGAGATGGGCCATCTGAACGGTAAGTATATCCTGGGCAATAAGGATTATCTGCAGCAGATGATGTTTATTTTCATTGACAATGCGTTCAAATATACCCCGGCCGGTGAGGTTACGCTGGATGCATTGCTGTATCAGAATCAAGTGGGAATCCGCATTGCCGATACGGGAATCGGGATGGACAAAGATGAGGTGCCGCATATCTTCGACCGCTTCTACCGAGCAGATGAATCCAGAGGAATTACGGAAGGTATCGGGCTCGGATTGTCCATTGCCAAATGGATTATTGAGGAGCATGGAGGCTCTGTTGAGGTGGTTACCCGTCAGGGGGAAGGGACTACCTTTGTGATCTGGCTGCCGCTGCTCTTTGCCCCGCCTCTGGAATAGGGTATAATTGAGGGGCTCCTATTACAGCAGTCATTGACAGCAGAAAGCGGTGAATTCATGGAAGTCATCAAAATCTCTCCCCGGGGTTATTGCTATGGCGTCGTCGATGCTATGGTGATGGCACGGCAAGCTGCGCAGAATCTGGATTTGCCCCGGCCGATTTATATACTGGGCATGATTGTGCACAACAGCCATGTCACGAACTCCTTCGAGGATGACGGAATCATTACGTTGGACGGGCATAACCGTCTGGATATTCTAGATAAAGTAGATAAGGGAACAGTCATCTTCACAGCGCACGGCGTATCGCCCGAGGTCCGTAAGATGGCACGCGCCAAAGGGTTGACTACGGTAGATGCCACATGCCCGGATGTGACCAAGACGCATGACCTCATCAAGGAAAAGGTAGAAGAGGGCTGTGAGATTATTTATATCGGCAAGAAAGGCCATCCGGAGCCTGAAGGTGCGGTGGGAATTGCGCCGGAGCATGTCCATCTGATCGAGAAGGAAGAGGAAATTGCCGGCCTATCTATCCCTTCCTCACGTATTGTCATTACCAACCAGACCACAATGAGCCAGTGGGATATTAAGCATATTATGCGTAAGCTACTGGAGACTTTCCCCGGCGCTGAGGTTCATAATGAGATCTGCATGGCTACGCAGGTGCGGCAGGAAGCTGTTGCTGAGCAGGCGGGCCAGTGTGAGCTGGTTATTGTGGTGGGTGATCCTCGGAGCAATAACTCAAACCGCTTGGCGCAGGTATCAGAGGAGATTGCCGGCGTCCCGGCTCACCGGATTGCTGACGTCTCCGAGCTGAATACGGAGTGGCTGAAGGGAATCACCAAGGTAGGTGTGACTTCCGGCGCTTCTACGCCGACACCGATCACCAAGGAAGTTATTAATTATCTGGAGCAGTATGATGAAGCGAAGCCGGAGACCTGGGAGATCAAGCGCACGGTCAATATGGCGAAGCTTCTGCCTCCGGTGAAGAATAAGACAGCAAGCACCAGCTGACAGCTCTGAATCACGATGAACTCATAGCGATTAACCGGCAGTACGGCCTGAAAGGGCTGTGCTGCTTTTTTTGAAAGATAAGAATGTATATGCTTCTCGCTAAAATTATCCTTATCTTTCTCGCCGAAACGGTACCGTCCTTTAAAAGGACCGCAATGCCGTTTCCACTTGTTTTGCCACATAGAGTTCACACGGAACGGGGGAATAATGGTTGACTGAAAGGGGAATATGCGATAAAATAACTTTAGTGCTTAAAAGCGTACACGCGTCGTAGCGAGATAGTGAATTGGGGAATTAGGGAATCATCAGCAGTGTGCCGGTCTATCCAACAACACTAATACGGGTTCAAAAGGGGAGCTATCATATGATCGTTATTACATCAAACCAAACACCTCAGGAACAGGTGAATGAGATTATTGCCGTGATTGAGAAGGAAGGCTTGCAGGTCCACCTCTCTGTAGGGGCTGACCATACCGTAATCGGACTGGTCGGGGGCGTCACTCCGAAGCTTGCCGAGCATCTGCGCCAGATGAAGGGCGTAGAGAATGTAGTTAAGATTACCAAATCCTATAAGCTGGCAAGCCGCGACTTCCATCCGGAGGATACGGTTATCGATATCCGCGGAGTGAAGATCGGCGGAGAGAACATGGTTATTATGGGCGGTCCGTGTGCCGTGGAATCTCCGGAGCAGATCGATGAGATCGCCCGGCTGGTGAAGGCTTCAGGCGGACAAGTGCTGCGCGGAGGTGCCTTCAAGCCGCGTACCGGACCTTACAGCTTCCAGGGGGTTGGCGTGGAAGGGCTGACGATGATGGCGGAAGCCGGCAAACGTCACGGCCTGCTGACCATTACTGAGGTCATGACGCCGGAATACGTAGATATCTGTGCCGAGCACGCGGATATTCTGCAGGTGGGTACGCGCAACATGCAGAACTTTGACCTGCTGCGCAAGCTGGGGACCTGCGGCCGTCCTGTGCTGCTGAAGCGCGGGTTCAGTGCGACCTATGATGAGCTGCTGAATGCAGCGGAATACATTCTCGCCGGGGGCAACCGGGATGTCATGCTGTGCGAGCGCGGCATCCGTACCTTCGAGACCTACACGCGCAACACGTTGGATCTGTCGGCCATTCCTGTGCTGCAGAACCTCAGCCATCTGCCAGTAATTTCTGACCCGAGCCACGGTACCGGACGCCGTGAACTGGTAGCCCCTATGGCCAAGGCCTCTGTTGCTGCCGGCGCCAACGGTCTGATTATCGAGATGCATACCGACCCTGATAACTCCATGACCGGTGATGGCGTGCAGTCTCTGTTCCCTGAGCAATTCGACAGCCTGCTGCGGGATTTGGAGAAGCTGGCACCGCTGGTGGGCCGCAAGTTCTCTCCGTCTCTGGAGGCTTCGCCTGTAGTATGATTTTCAACGTATAAATGACTATTGAACAGCTCTCTTCTCCCGCTTCAGGCTGGAGGATGAGGGCTGTTTTTGCTGCATAGGGGACAAAGGTGACATGGAATCCGGATGAAATTGGTATTTTCACCAAAGCGTCAGAATATCTTACATTGTCGCAAGAAATACCTGACATAAGCATTGACGATGTTAGGTATGCGATTTATAATGACGACAGCAAAAAAATAAAAACAAGAACATTTGATACGATGAGCGGCCTAATGTTCGGAATCTGGGGAGGAATTAAGCATGTCGGTTGAAAAAGTATTGCAGACGATCAAGGAAAACAATATCGAGTGGGTGGATTTCCGGTTTGTAGATTTGGGTGGACGTGCTCACCACATCTCTTTGCCAGCATCCGCAGTTGAAGAAGAAACCTTTGTAAATGGAGTAGCATTCGATGGTTCTTCCATTACCGGCTTCCGGGGGATTGAAGAGTCGGATATGGTAATGATGCCTGATCCAAGCACCACTTACATTGACCCGTTCACTGCTCATCCTACGCTGAACATTATGTGCGACATCTTCACACCTGATGGCGAACGTTATGAGCGCGACCCGCGCGGTATCGCAGTGAAGGCTGAAGAATTCCTGCAGTCCAGCGGTGTAGGTACAGCAGCATTCTTCGCACCTGAATCCGAATTCTTCATCTTCGACGATGTACGTTACGAGAGCGGAATGAATACTTCCTCCTTCTACGTGGATTCCGAGGAAGCAGCATGGAACACTGGCCGCAAGGAAGAAGGCGGCAACATGGCCTTCAAGGTTGGCGTGAAGGGCGGATACGTGCCTGTAGCTCCAGTGGATTCCCAGCAGGATATCCGCAGTGAAATGTGCCGTTTGCTTGGTGAAGCCGGCCTCGAAATCGAGCGTCATCACCATGAAGTAGCAACAGCAGGCCAAGCGGAAATCAACTTCCGTTTCGACACCCTGAAGAAAACAGCTGATAATCTCCTCACTTACAAATACATTGTGCAGAACACTGCACGTCAATACGGCAAGGTAGCCACCTTCATGCCAAAACCGCTGTTCGGTGATAACGGTAGCGGAATGCACGTTCACCAATCGATTTTCAACGGCGATGCTCCATTGTTCTACGAAAAAGGCGCATATGCCAACCTGAGTGAAATGGCGCTGCACTACATCGGCGGTATCCTGTATCATGCTCCTGCATTGATCGCGCTGACGAATCCAAGCACCAACTCGTTCAAACGTCTGGTTCCTGGCTATGAAGCACCAGTCAACCTGGTCTACTCCAAGGGTAACCGTTCCGCTGCTGTCCGTATCCCGGTTGCTGCTGTGACACCTAAGGGCTGTCGCATCGAATTCCGTACACCGGACTCCACTGCTAACCCTTACCTGGCCTTCTCCGCTATGCTGATGGCTGGTCTGGACGGAATTAAGAAGAAGATCAACCCTGAAGAAATGGGTTATGGTCCGCTGGACAAGAACATCTACGAATTGTCTGATGCAGACAAAGAGAAGATCCGCAGCGTTCCAGGTTCCCTGGACGAAGCACTGGATGCACTGGAGGCTGACTTCGAATTCCTGACTGAGGGCGGCGTATTCACCAAGGACTTCATCGATAACTATATCGCCCTGAAGCGTTCCGAAGCTCAAGCTGTTGCTATCCGCGTTCATCCGCATGAATACTCCCTGTACTTCGACGTATAAGATAAGCTAGTCTAATGTGAATATAGTAGGTTAGAAGGGCCCCTGGAATCATTGATTCTGGGGGCTTTTTGCGTGTGGCAATTTCGTGCTGGAGGGTGAGGTGAAAAGTGAAAAGTGAATAGTGAAAAGTGAAAAGTGAAAAGTGAAAAGTGAAAAGTGAAAAGTGAAAAGTGAAAGGTGGAAGGTGAAAGGAGAAAGGAGAAAGGTGAAAGGGATAAATCCCTCTAATTTAGGTGGGAGTTGGCTAGAAGTTGAGAAAAAAGGGATAAATCCCTTTGATTTAGCTGAAAGTTGGCAAATGGGTGAAATGAAAGGGATAAATCCCTCAGATTCAGCGAAAAGTTGGTTGGAAGCTAAAATAAAAGGGATAATTCCCTCTGTTGGTGCTGCTACTGATTAAACTGATTGGGAGTAATGATGAAGAGCATTAGTGCACCTGAATTCGGCGAATGGTGGGAAAATGGGCTAAATGAAGAGCATTAGTGCACCTGAATTCGGCGAATGGTGGGAAAACGAGCTAAATGAAGAGCACAAGTGCACCTGAATCTGGAAAAAGTGGGCAAACGAGCTAAATGAAGAGCACAAGTGCACCTGAATTCGGCAATATTGGGCAAATGAGCTGAATGTGGGGCATTGGTGCACCTGAATTCAGTGAATATTTGCTAGTTGAGTAAAGGTGGAAGCTCATTTGCACTTGTTACAAATAGCTTTATATTGTGTTTTCGTAAAGTTTCGTTACTTAAATAGTATTATTGTAATTAAGTAACATATTTATAAGGCGATTTGAGCTTTGGAGTATTAGATTTACACATCATACTCTGCTTAAAGGTCATAAAAAAACGCTTTACAAAGGGAAATGACGGTGTGATAATGAAATCGAAACCGATTTCGGAAAACGGTTTCGGATTTTGCGATTATGCAGTTATGCAGTTATGCAGTTATGCGATTATGTAGCCTTACACAAACAAGAAGAGATCTGCTGTCAGGGAACAGGGAGGATGAATGTATTGAAGGATCAATCAAAGGTGTCAAGAACAGGCTGGAGCTTTACCGGGAATAACGGGGATTTTCGGCTGGAACAGCCGGACCGTAGCAGCTTTTTATATTTTCCGCTAGTTAATGAAGGGGGCATGATGTCTTCGGTCAGTCCTAAGCTGCATGGTCAGGCCACCTCGGGCCATAATACCTTTCTGACACCGCCGATCTCGGTGGAGGATCTGCATAATTCCCGCGCCTCGCGCAATTTCTGGGTATACATTGAAGGCAAAGGCGCCTGGTCGGCTGCGGGCAATTCTGCACGGCAGAATGCGTCATTCTATAGCGAAGCGGCAGATGAATCCTTGCTGGAGGCAGGACTTCTGTGGCATCGGGTGACGCGGGAGAGTAAGGAGCTGGGGCTGAGAGCGGAGATCACAAGCTTCGTACCCTGCGGCAGCGACAAGGTTGAGCTGATGAAGGTGGTACTTACGAACAGCGGTACAGAGGTGCTTACGCTGACACCTACTGCAGCTATTCCGCTATATGCGCGCTCTGCGGACGATCTGCGCGATCACCGGCATGTGACTTCGCTGCTGAACCGGATTTATACTTCGGCTTATGGCGTAGAGGTGCAGCCTGCCCTGTCCTTCGACGAACGCGGCCATCGGGTGAATCATACTTCGTACGGGGTATTCGGGGCTGGAGAGGGTGGAGCGCTGCCAACCGGATTATTCCCTGTCCAGGAGGAATTCATCGGCGAGGGCGGAAGTCTGGATTGGCCGGAAGCGGTCGTGAACAATCTGGCGCCGCCGATTGGCGAAGACGGAGGAGTGCCTTGGGAAGGTTATGAGGCGCTGGGGGGACTGCGGTTCGCCGCGATTACTCTGGAGCCGGGTCAGAGCCATTCTTATGTCGTAGTCATGGCGATTGACAATGATAGAATTGATGTGCAGGCGCTGATGGCCAAATATGGCTCGGCTGCGGCTTTTGACGCATTGCTTGAAGAGAATAAGCGCTTCTGGGCGGATAAAGTCAATACGGTAGAATTCCATACCGGAGATCATGCTGCTGACGAATGGATGAAATGGGTGACGCTGCAGCCGGTGCTGCGCAGACTATACGGCAACTCGTTCCTGCCTTACCACGATTATGGCAGAGGGGGACGCGGCTGGCGCGATCTCTGGCAGGATTGCCTGGCTCTATTGATCATGGAACCTGCGGATGTGCGCAGCCTGCTGCTGAACAACTATGCCGGAGTTCGAATTGACGGCAGCAATGCGACGATCATCGGGCAGCAGCCGGGCGAATTCATTGCCGACCGTAACAATATTCCACGGGTCTGGATGGATCATGGCGCGTGGCCGTTCCTGACTACCATGCTATACCTGGATCAGAGCGGGGATCTGGACTTCCTGCTGCAGGAGCAGACCTACTTCCGTGATACCTTCATGAACCGCTGTAAAGACCGCGATGCCTCCTGGGAGCCGGGGGCAGGAAGCAGTCTGCGGACAACTGCGGGCGAAGAATATACAGGTACTATTCTGGAGCATATCCTGCTGCAGAATCTGGTTCCTTTCTTCAATGTGGGTGAGCATAACAATATCCTGCTGGAAGGAGCAGACTGGAACGATGGCCTCGATATGGCTGCACAGCGGGGCGAAAGTGTTACTTTCACAGCCTTCTATGCCAGCAACCTGCTGGATCTGTCCAAGCTGCTGATTACCCTGAAAGAACGGACGGGCGGAGATACGCTGGAGCTGGCCGAAGAGATGGTGCTGCTGCTTGACTCGCTCGGCCAAGCTGTCGATTATGAATCGGTGACGGCCAAGCATGAGCTGCTCAGCCGCTTCTATGCTGCTGCGCCGAATAAGGTGAGCGGAGTAAGAGCTGTGCTGAAGCTTGAAGAGGTTGCAGCAGATCTCGCCCGTAAGGCGGAATGGATCTTCGATCACCTGCGCCGCAATGAATGGGTAGAGAGCGGATATGGCGACGGCTGGTTCAACGGTTATTATAATAATGACGGTGAACGTGTAGAAGGGGAATGGGCTGATAGCACACGGATGACGCTTACTGGACAGGTCTTCCCGCTCCTCGGCCACGCGGCTGCTCCAGAGCAGATTCCAGCAATCATCTCTGCGGTAGAGCGCAATCTGTACGATGAGAAAATCGGCTACCGTCTGAACAGCAACTTCGGCGGCATTCAGCAGAATCTGGGCCGGGCGTTCGGCTTCGCCTTCGGACACAAGGAGAACGGAGCGATGTTCAGCCACATGACCGTTATGTACGGCAATGCGCTATATAAGCGCGGATACGTCAAAGAAGGCCGTAAGGTGCTGAATTCGCTGTATAACCTGAGTGCGAACTTCGAGGTCAGCCGGATGTATCCCGGAATTCCGGAATATATCAACGAGCAGGGCAGAGGAATGTACACGTATCTGACAGGCTCGGCAAGCTGGCTGCTCCTGACGATGGTGACTGAAGTATTTGGCGTCAAAGGCAAGCTCGGTGACCTGTTGCTGCAGCCGAAGCTGGTGAAAGAACAGTTTGACGGCAATAAGAGCGCCTCGATCAAAACTATCTTTGCCGGACGTGAGCTGAAAGTCGTCTATACGGCTTCTGGAAGCACGGAGTACGGAGAGTATCAAATACACGCAGTCCGCTTGAACGGGGCTGAGGTAACGCTTCAGCGCGGCTCAGAGGGCGCTGTGATTCCACGCAGCCTGCTGACAGAACTGGCTGAAGGAGAAATTCATCTGCTGGAGGTAGAACTGGCCTAAGCCGGAGCTGCTGAAATCTATCGCCTGCTCTGACGGTCCGCGCAGAGCAGGCTTTTCAATATCCAAATATACCGTATAGAATGGACCTGGAAATGCTATGATAGGATGTGCTGTGTCCAACCAGGACAGAAAGGAAAGAGATCAATGACACGTATACTATCCAACGGAGTACTGACAGTAGAGATCGCTGATGTGGGAGCTTACGGGGGGACCCGTTTTGACTGGACGGGATTTATTACAGGAGTGAAGCTGGAGCAGGGCGGACATACCTTTTGCGTTCCGGAAAGTCTGGTGCCCGGGCAGGGTACGGGAGGCATAGGCCTCTGCAATGAATTTGGCATTTCCCGGGCAATTGGCTATGAGGATGCTGCTGCAGGGGAATGGTTCCCCAAATTCGGTATCGGACTACTGCAGAAGCAGAGCGATGAGCCCTATTCATTCATTGGAGAGTATCCGCTTAAGCCATTCCCGATTAGTGAGGAGTGGAGCGGACAATCGGTTACATACACTGTGCAGCCGCTGGAATGCCGGGGCTACAGTATGCGGTTGGTCAAGACGCTGAAGCTGGAAGGGAACCGGCTGGACATTTCCTACAGGGTAGAGAATACAGGGACTGAAGTGCTGCGGATTGAAGAGTATATTCATAATTTTGTCGGTATTGATGGGGCACCCGTAGGGACGGATTATGAGCTTAGGCTGCCGGGAACGCCGAAGATCGTGGACGCGGAATCGGCGTATACGGAGAATTTGCTCAGCATAGACGGGAATAGCCTGACTTGGGCCGGGGAAACGAACCGCCAATTCTATTGCAGACTCGAAGGCTGGGAGCAGGCGGAGGCAGGTTATTACTGGGAGCTGATCCATAAGCCTACTGGTGCCTGCATCAGAGAGAGCGGAGATTTCGCTGCTGAGCGGATTGCGCTGTGGGGAGACAAGCATGTAATTTCACCTGAGGTTTTTGCTGACATCACTATTTTACCGCGTCACAGCAAGGTGTGGAGCCGCTGCTACCTGTTTTCGGTCTCCTGAATGCGGTCTAGCTTACCTCATATGTGAATAATTATACTTGCTGGTGTTTATCGTTATCTGCTATCATAGCGATATCCATATTCATAGGAGAGAAAGGGTGGGAGTTATTTTGAGCAAGAGAGCATACAATTTTAATGCCGGTCCGGCAGCATTGCCGCTGGCAGTATTGGAACGTGCACAGGCGGAGTTCGTTGAATTCCGGGAGAGCGGAATGTCCATTATGGAGATGTCGCACCGTGGGGCGATATACGAATCCGTGCATAATGAAGCTCAGGAACGCCTGCTTTCGCTCCTCGGCAATCCGCAGGGCTACAAGGTATTGTTCATCCAGGGCGGAGCAAGCACACAGTTCGCCATGGTTCCGCTGAACCTTATCGCTGAAGGCCAGGTTGGCAGCTATGTCATGACAGGAAGCTGGGCGGACAAAGCCCTGAAGGAAGCCAAGCTGACAGGCGGCGGGCATGTAGCCGCATCCTCGGCAGACAAGAAATTCCTGGCTATTCCCGAGCTAAGCAGCATCAAGGCTGCGGACAATGCGGCTTACCTGCACATCACCTCGAATGAGACGATTGAAGGCACGCAGTATGCACAATATCCTGATGCCGGTAACATTCCGCTGGTTGCTGATATGTCCAGTGATATTCTGAGCCGCGACTTCGATGTGAACCAATTCGGCCTGATCTATGCCGGTGCACAGAAGAATCTCGGACCGTCGGGCGTCACCGTAGTGATAGCCAAGGAAGAGCTGATTTCCAGTTCTCCGGCGAATATTCCAACGATTCTGCGGTATGATACTCATTACAAGAACAACTCTCTCTACAATACGCCGCCATCCTTCTCTGTATATATGGTTAACGAAGTGTTAAAATGGATTGAGGAACAGGGCGGGCTTGCCGGCACTGAAGCCAAGAACCGTGACAAAGCAGGTCTCCTGTATGATTATATCGACGGCAGCGGCGGCTTTTACCGCGGAGTTGCGGAAGAAGGCAGCCGTTCCATCATGAATGTAACGTTCCGGATGCAATCGGAGGAGCTGGAGAAGCAGTTCATCAAAGCTTCCGAAGCGGAAGGCTTTGTCGGCCTCAAGGGACACCGCAGCGTAGGCGGCTTACGGGCTTCGATCTACAACGCCGTCCCACATGAGAGCGTGAAGGCGCTGGCTGATTTCATGAAGCATTTCCAGCAAACCCAAGGGTAATCTAAGAACGTTCCTGACCTTCCGCCTGGCAGCGGAAGGTTTATATGTTTTGGGGTCCCCGCAAAGTACCTGAGTCATCACCCTACGCTAAAGCCCCACTTTGTGGGGTTATTTTGCCCATAGCCAGAATCACCTGAGCCCGGCCTGTACCTGCAAGCAGCAAGAATACATCACAGGGACAAGGAAGGCGCTGCGGGTACATACTCCGCCGCAGTCCTTAAGACCCTACAGAGAGGAAGCATTCGACTTATGGCATTACACATTGTGCTGGTGGAACCGGAAATTCCGGCGAATACCGGCAATATCGCCCGTACTTGTGCGGCGACAGGTACTCATCTCCACCTCGTACACCCGCTGGGTTTCCGCACAGATGATGCTACGCTGAAGCGTGCCGGACTCGATTATTGGCATGCGGTGAATATTGAATATCATAATTCCTTCAGTGAAGTATTGGAGAAGTATCAGGAAGGGCGGTTCTTCTACGCGACCACCAAGGCCAAGAAGCGCTATAGTGATTTCGCCTTCCGGGATGGAGATTTCTTCGTGTTCGGGAAAGAAACCAAGGGCTTGCCGGCTGAGATCCTAGAGGCTGGTCAGGAAACGGCGATGCGGATGCCGATGAGTGAGGCGGTCAGATCGCTTAATTTGTCCAATTCAGCAGCAATTGTGGTCTATGAAGCGCTCCGGCAACTGGATTTCCCACAACTTTTCTAAAAGTTGACATCATTTTTTATTTTTTTCAGCAGGATTCGACATTTTAGTAACGAAATAGTTGATTAGTGCCGAAGAAAGTAATAGGGTACGTGAACTTGGAAGTCAGAAATGGAATGGCACTACTAATCATAAGTTGAACAGGAGAGTGTAAGTTAGATATGAAACCTGCTGGCGTTGTACGTAAAGTAGATCAGCTGGGTAGAATTGTTCTGCCTAAGTCTCTGCGTAAAAGGTATCAAATGAATGAAGGTGATCCTGTAGAAATTCTCGTTCAGGGCGACCATATTATTCTGGAGCGTTACCGTCCGAAGTGTGTCTTCTGCGGATCTATGGAAGGCGTAAGCGAATATAAAGACCGTTACATTTGTTCAAGCTGCCTTACTGAGATGACCCAACTGCCAAAACACGCGTAAGCGTAGAGCGCATCAATTATCTACATAGGGTAAAACGCTTACGCGGCGTCTTATAACATGGATGCTGGTTGGACTCGGCTTCAGTGAATAGTGAAGAACACAAAAAGAGCGCCGCACATCAGTGCGGTGCTCCTTTTTGTGGTATACGTCCGGCAGATTGTTTGCGGAGGGCGGGTTACAGCCCCTTAGTCTTGTCGTCGTTGTAGGAAGAAGTAAGAATACCGGCCAGAAACATTACGAATACCAGGGTCACGATCCAAAAAGTCAGGGAGAACGACATACAGGCACCTCCATTATTGACGATCTTCGTTACCCTGAGTATACCCTTTTAACCTGTAAAAATAAATGAAAATGTGATATTTAGCATTGACGGTTATACTTGGGGTTACTTGAAGAACAGGAAGTTGGTCGGGACGCGGCGCAGATTGCCGTCTGAAGGCTTGTTGATGACCTTGCCGCGAAAAATCATGGACGATGAGCCGCCGCCATCCAGGTTATAAGCATCGATGACGCCGAGATTGTACAGCTTATCCTGCAGCTCAGCCAGCGTAGCTCCCGAGTTGCCGTTCTCGTTATATCCGTCAGCGACCAGAATCAGCAGCTGATTGTCCTTATAGTTGCCGATGACGGTGCGCGGTGCCCGCTTCGGGGCCAGCTGCCACTTCAGTGGAATGGCGGTCTTGCTCTGATTCTTCAGAAGCACGGGGACGAAGGTTGCCCCGAATACCGGCTCCAACTGATCGAGCTGGTCACGGCTGGTGAACTTGCCGCCGATCAGCTGGCCGGACTTGTTCAGGCCGACGAAGCTGAGATCCTTGTAGCTGGGCTCGAACCCGTACAGATATTGTCCGCCTACGATGGTAGTCGAGAGCGGATAACGCTTGCCGTTCTGATCAGCGAACCCGCCGGCGTTAATACCGGCCGAGGCGCCGTAACGGTTCACGGCCTGCATGGTGGTCTCCGAAGCGCCTGTGCCGTCACCGGCCAGGCTCATCTTCATGGCTGAGGAATCCTTCAGCTTAATCTTCATTGCGTACGCTGTATAGTTGCCGGGGTTCAGCCGGTATAATTCGATGGTAATCCGGTCGCTGCTGATCACATCGGCGGGAATGCCGAGCCGGGAACTAATCCGGCTGTTGTAGATCCGCTCGGGACGGGAGGTCTGGGCTGCTGCTGTGCTGACCAATGCGTTCATAGCATTGGTGGTCTGCTTGTAGAGCTGTGCGCTGGTGCCGATAGAGTCTATGGTGTAAGCGGCATAGCTCTTGGCCACAGCCAGGTCCTGCTTCAATTGGGCGGTTTCATTCACGGGTCCGGGGTCAGCTGCGAAGGGGGCGGTATTCAGTTTAAGCTCAAGCGGGGGCTGGTACAGCCACAGACAGAGCAGCAGTCCGAACAATGGAGCAGTCAGGAGCATGAAGAACCGGTTCACTCTTTTGACAGGAGTCATCATTTCAGCAGATCCATCTCTTTCTTGAGCGTATCAAGCTGTTTCTTGACCTCGCTTAATTGCGTGTACAGCTTGTTGCTGTTGTCCGTCTTGTTGCTGGCATTATCCTTGGTGAAGGTCAGCAGCTCGTTGAATGTCTGCACGGTGCTCTGAAGCTCCTTCACTTGTTCTGACAGGACGGCAATCTTGGACTCGTAGTCGGTCTTCAAAACGGTAAGCTGCTGCTGGCTTTGAGATCCAAGCTCGCTCAGCACCTGGTCTTTCAGATGATTGGTGTAGCTGTATACGGCATATATGCCGAGCGCGATCATCAGAATCCAGAACAGTAGAAACCATTTGACGGACGAGCCGCTTCTCTCTGCACTCCGGCGAGAGTGTACCCGGGTCGATTCCGCTAGCGGTTGCATTTCATCACCTCAAGCCATATTTTTTCAAGTTCTCATTCTATCAGACTTTCAGGTTTTTCGCAAAAGTGAAAGAGCCGCGCAGAAACGACAAAAAGTAATTGCATCCTGTTAAACTACTGCGATACAATTTCTATAGATTGGAATATCTGATGGACGTATTCAAGGTAAAAGAAGGAAGAATAGACTTAGGACAGCATAGATCCTTGTTTGCGTGTTGACAGGAAACGCTTACAGCGCTTTCCATTCTGGAAAATTATATAGATAGCAGGAGGTCTGGGCATTAATGACGAAGGTCTGGCAGGTGGTCATCGTGGGATGTCATCCCACAAGTATGCTGGGAACAAAATTAATACTGGAAGATGAGGAGGGACTGACGGTAGACGGAATGTACGCTACCTGGGAGGAATGTCTCGCGGGCATGGAGGAATCCCGGCCTGATCTGGTACTGAGTGATTATCAGATGCATGATGGAACCGTAGAGGAGGTGCTGCCGGAAATGAAAAAAAGCTCACCGTGCTCCCACATTATTATCATGACGGAGGAGAACGATAAGGAAATATTCCTGCCCCTGATTGAACTGGGAGCGAGCGGGGTATTGTCGAAGGGAGCCACTCCGGGTCAGCTTCTGCAGATGATCCGCGGCATCCGCGAAGGGTTCCTCTCCATTCCGCTGGAGTGGATCGAAAAGGGCTTCCGTCCGGTAGCCTCCTCCAGAGGGCTGGAAGGTGTCTTGCAGCTGACACAGACTGAGATGTTCATCATGGAACGCATTGTGCAAGGAATTACATACGACAAAATCGCACTTGAAATTGAAGTCAGCCGCCGTTCAATCGATAACTACCTGCGCAAGATTTATGTGAAGCTGGAAGTATCGACAAGAGCGCAGGCGATTGAGAAGTTCGCGCTTTTCTCAAGACAGAACAAGCAAATCTACGCATAATCCCTGTATTACGACATAATGGCGTCAGAACTGGAATATTCTTAAACCAGATAAAGGGGGGAAGCGTATGAAGTATGAGTTTTCTTCGCGCGCACATACATTGTTATCTTCACCGCTGCTGAGTATCCGTAAGGAGACACGCCGGGGCACGCTGATCTCACTGGCAGAGGAGCTCCCGGCAGAAGAATTATTTCCGCTGTCATTGCTGTCTGAGGCGGCATCTACTGTTATCTCCACAGATGCAAGTGCGCTGCAGTACGGGGAGCCTGAGGGGTATGGCCCGCTCCGCGAATGGCTGACTGGAGATTGGCTCCGCAGCAAAGGAGTGGCGGTAGCCGAAGGCGGAGTGCTGCTGACAACGGGCAGTCAGCAGGCCATCGATCTGTTGTCCAGGGTGTATATCGATCCCGGGGATCATGTGCTGGTTGAGAATCCGACGTCTCCCGGTATTCTGCAGGCGCTGCGGATGCAGGGAGCCGTCATTATTCCGGTCCAGGGGGATGGGGATGGCCTGCTGCCGGATCATCTGCGCCGAACGATCCGCAGCTATAGGCCCAAGATGCTGTTCGCTGCGCCAAGCTTCACCAATCCCAGCGGAGTGCTCTGGAGCCTTGCCCGGCGGCAAGAGATTCTGGAGCTGTGCATCTCACATAATGTGCTGATCGTAGAGGATGATTCCTACGGCGATCTGCACTTCCAGCGGAGTGAGGGCCATCCCTCCAAGAAATATCCTACTCTATACGCACTGGAGAATGTCAGCGAAGGCGGGCATGTGCTGTACATCGGCTCCTTCAGCAAGACTGTCGCGCCGGCGCTGCGGACGGGCTGGGCGGCAGGAAGCCGCGAGCTGATCGGCATGATGGCTGCCGCCAAGCAGATGGCGGACTGGCAGTCCAGCTCGCTGAACCAGCGGCTGCTGCATCATCTGCTCAGTGTATCGGCCTTTGATCTGCGGGAGCATATCACGCTGTTGAACCGCGAATACAATACCCGCCTGAAGCTGATGGCGGAGCTGCTGAAGCGTCCGGCCTGGAAGAACAGTGTCTACGACATGCCGGCCGGCGGCATGTTCCTCTGGGTATCGCTGCCCGAAGGGCTGGACGCGATGGCTTTGCTGCGTGCTTCGCTATCCAAGGGCGTAGCCTTCCTGCCTGGTCCGCTCTGTAGTGTAAGTGGCGGCTCAGACCGCATCCGGCTCAACTTCAGCCATCCCGGCCGGGATGAGCTGCTGCTAGGGATGAACCTGATGAGTGAAGCGGTGACTGAGTTTACGGCCCGCAGCTAGGAAACCATCAAGAGCATGAATGATAGGGTGTCTTGTAGGAAAAGTGACCGCTTGGCCTGAACTGTGACCCGATTTGAGGACGGTTTAAAAGAAACACCCTAGAGCTAGCTCGCTAGGAGATGACTCCTGAATTCGTCAGGAGTCATCTTTTTTAATGTCCATTGGTATCGCTCGGAGTTATAGTAGG
>NZ_ASPS01000049.1:0-141904 GCF_000517865.1 Paenibacillus sp. FSL R7-269 | reverse complement strand
TTTCTGTACTTAGTCTTCCCATTATACCAAACGTTTGTTCGCATGTTAAGGGCGTAATTTCCACAGGAGTATATTTTTTACGTAGAAAAGGAATGATATGTTTCGATTTTTCAGGTTACAATATTGACGTTTTGTTGTAGATTTTATCAAATAATGTTTTATAGGGAGTTTTCAAAAGAGGTAAACAATGGACATACCTTGAAATAACTTCCTATTTTTATTCATTATACCATAAAGCGTAACGTTACGATACATCATAATCGACCTTCTTTTTGGATGTGGGGATTTATATCCGTAAGGTATACCTTTTTTGGACAAGTAGGAGTGAATCATGAGAACAATTATTAGAGAATACGGATACGCTAGAGTTTCTACGAAAAATCAAAATGAAGATAGGCAATTAACTGTATTACGTCGAACAGGGGATTTCAGACGAATATATTTTTGTAGGCAAGGTCAGCGGTAAGAATTTTGACCGATCGGATATCAGCTTCTGAAGCGTGTACTTCGTGAAGGAGACACCTTGTTTGTTAAATCTATCAATCGTTTTGGTAGAAAGAAACAGGGAATTTTAAGGAGTGGCAATGGCTGATCGATGCGAAGGTTCATGTGGTTGTGATCGACATTCCCATACTTGATACGCGCAAGTACCAGGAGATGGATGGGATCAATCAGCTCATTATGGATGTAGTGCTTCAGCTTTTAAGCTGGCTGAAGAAGAGACAAACGATATTAAACAAGCCCAGGCTGAAGGGATTGCTGAAGCTAAGAAAAAAGGGAAGCACCTGGGGCGGCCACAAATTAATTTGAAAACTCTTACACCTGGGCAAAGAAACATCTTGGATTCCAATTATAAGAGCTGGAAGCATAATGAGCTTTCGGCTGTAGAGTTTATGAAGAAGCTGGAGCTGAAGAAGAACAGTAATTGCGACTGTTTACTATGTGTTACGACAATGGGACATGGTGCAGGCTGGGGCTGAGGTGCGAATTCTCTATAAAGGACTTTCCTTCAGGGGAAAGTTCTTTTCTTTTTACATACCGGCTCTAAGTCGGAAAAACAGCCATCTTTTCTGGAAATTACAAGTAAGCGTATACTAAAATGTTACTTTTTTTTAAAAAACAAAATACATTTTTTAAACTTATTGGATTATAAGAATGTATATACTTAAAAAAAATGTAAATGGAGGATATATTTTTGAGAAAAATTATGATTGTCACAATGGTAGGAGCTATTTTGTTATCCGGATGTGGGGCAAATAATCAGTCTTCAAGTCCGAAAAAGATTGATGGAAATGCGTCAACACCAGTTACATCAATTCCCAATACACTACTATCCGGGACGTCAGATAAGAAAATTGCTATTTATGGTGTTCAAGAAAAAGCACAAAAAGACATATTTTCGTCATTAGATGTTGTAATAAATGGAGAAACGAAAACATTCAATTGGATCAATATAACGAACCCCTCCTTCTATCCTCAAATATCGGTCATTGAGTTAGATGCAGATGGAGAAGATGAAATTGTCATTGTTCTGACAAAAGGCGCAGGGACTGGAGTACATGATTCGGAAGTGCATGTGCTTAAATCAGATTTTACAGAAATATCAGTTTCAGATCCAAGAGAATTTGTTCTAAGCCATCTTAAAGTTAATCTAAAAAAAGATAAGGAAATTCGACAGTATACAGTTTCAGTTGGTGGTCAGGAGCACTTATTTGAATTCAGTGAGAGCGATTCAAACGATTGGTTTGAGCAACCGACGGTTCAGAATATATTGAGATTTGGAATAAAGGATAATCAGCTTATTGCGGAGCTACCCATTCAGATTTCAACAGGTAATTATTTAGGGGATGCAATCATTAGATATGCATTTTTTAATGGGAAATTAGAGCCGTTTAAAATAGAGATTACAAAAGAAGGAAGCTCATTATGAGCTTCCTTCTTTTAGTCGTACGCCCAGCATGGGCGTCATCTTTAGGGTGAAAGTCCCGAGCGGGGGCTGGCAAGCGCCTACCGTTAGCCAAGGGCAAGGGTGTCTACCGTGAGGTGGAATCTGAAGGAAGCCGGAGGCAAAAGCACGGCCTGAGGTACACGAATCCAATTAGAGGCGGCTGCAGCCGGATGAGTCACCCACACATGACAAAATCCAAAGCTGCCAAGTGCTGTAGCCGTAGACTTGGGCAGGCGCGGGCGGAAAGATGACGTTCTTATCTGGGGAGGCCTGTCGGATATGCAAGGAAAAAAAACTTGTAACCGTAGCTGAGAGGCTACGCTGAACTGGCAGGAGTCAGCAGAAGCCATAGTACGTAAACTGTTGCAACAGTTTACGGAAGGGCTGAACCGAAAGGAGAGAGGAAACCGATGCGTTCGCATGAAGAGCAACGACAGCAGAATATCTCGCAAGAGAGCTTGCGGCAAAGAGAAGCGGTGAAGCCGTCAGGGTATGCCGGAGCGCCGAGTTCTTCATCGGCACAAGTCGGCCTTTCCTCTCGCAAAGCAGAGAGCCACCTGCTGGAGCGAATGCTCGAAGGAGATAACCTTCGGCTCGCATACAAACGAGTGGTCCAGAACGGAGGAGCACCCGGTGTGGACAATGTAACGGTAGCGAATCTACAGGCTTATTTGAAAACACATTGGGAACCGGTGAAAGCCGAACTTCTTGCGGGTACCTATAAACCTGCACCCGTCAAACGGGTGGAAATCCCCAAATCCGGAGGCGGCGTACGGCTGCTAGGCATCCCGACGGTAATGGACCGCTTTCTCCAGCAGGCTCTTCTACAAGTCATGAATCCGGTCTTTGACGCAGGATTCTCGTGGTACAGCTACGGATTTCGGCCGGGAAAGAGCGCCCATGACGCCGTGAAACAAGCACAAAGATATATCCAAAGTGGTTTGAGATGGATCGTAGACCTCGATCTCGAGAAATTCTTTGACCGGGTAAATCACGATAGGCTCATGGCAAGGGTTGCGCGGAAAGTAGCAGACAAGAGAGTACTAACACTGATTCGCGCGTATCTTAGCGCCGGAGTGATAGTCAATGGAAAGCTGGAGCATAGCCGGGAAGGAACGCCACAAGGCGGTCCGCTCAGTCCGCTTCTGGCAAACATTCTATTGGATGATCTGGATAAGGAATTGACCGGACGCGGACTGCGGTTTGTACGCTACGCGGACGACTGTAATATCTTTGTGGCGAGTAAACGAGCGGGCGAACGGGTCATGGAATCGGTCAGCCGATTTGTAGAAGGAAAGTTAAAACTGAAAGTGAACCGGGAGAAAAGTGCGGTAGCCAGACCCTGGCACCGGAAGTTCCTAGGATTCAGTTTCCTGAGCCAGAAACAGGCAACCATACGAATAGCGCCGAAGAGTCTTAAAGCATGCAAAGAGAGAATTCGAGAGCTAACGAACCGAACCTGGTCCATCTCAATGGAAGAACGAATAAGCCGATTAAATCAATATCTGATGGGCTGGCTAGGCTATTTCCATTTGGCATCGGCCAAGAAACACCTCCAAACGCTGGACCAGTGGATTCGAAGAAGGTTGCGAATGTGCCTGTGGAAACAGTGGAAACGAGTACGCACACGAATCCGCGAACTCCGGGCACTAGGAACGCCCGAGTGGGCCTGTTTCACAATGGCAAACTCACGGCGAGGCGCATGGGAAATGTCCCGGAATACAAATAATGCCCTTCCGACTTCCTACTGGGAAGGGAAAGGGCTGAAAAATTTGCTTTCACGTTACTTAGAGCTTTGTTAACCTTTTGGAACCGCCGTATGCGGACCCGCATGTACGGTGGTGTGAGAGGACGGGGGTTTGCCGCCCCCTCCTACTCGATTGAAATATTAATAGCCTTCAACTTTAAAAAACGTGTGGTCTTTGATTACTTTCTTTTCTACAATTTTTCTGTTCCCTGCACCAAAGTTCCAATACTCTGTAGACCCCGATGTAATTACGTGCGAAGCATAATAGGTGTTGGTCACAAACCACAAGCACGTTCCGATAGGGTTACCAAGGCGGGAAGAGGCAAGTGCCTGTTCTACCGAATCTGCCCAAGCTGTGCTCGATGTGTTAGGTTGACGAGCATTAATGCTTGTCATTCCATCAAAAGCACCTGATCTGAGGATAACACCTTTATATGTGTTTCCACCAAATTCACCCAAATTTTTGTCTACGCGATTACTGACTACCCATGCAACACCAGCTTTACCGGTTTTGGTTTGTGTAGAAGCCTCAGAATAAATAAGTCGTGCCAACAGATCAGTCGGGTCAAGGTTTTCGAATTCTGTCAGACCTGGTAAATTTGATACTGGATCTCCCATTGCCATAATAAATCTCTCCTTCATAGTTTTGATTTATCAAGATGGGGGGTTCTCTTCTTCTGAATGCCCCCTGCATTCGTGAAGAGAAGATCTTGTACACATACTGTAACATATTGCGTAACGTTACGCAATATAAAATGCAAAAGTCTTTTTCTTGTCCTAGTTATTTTTAGAATGAGTTTCTGCAGGAGGATCGAATCAGGAATACCAGAGTAAAAGATTAAGGTGTTACGGCTGATGCTACCGGCTCTAAGGCGGCAAGAGCGCCCCCCTAAGAGCCGGTACTCCCCGCTGCGGGGTTACTTGGCCCGATAACCTAGCGCTTAACACCCCGCACGGAGCCAAGGTCAAGGGCCGGCGGGGGAAGCTCGGGGAAGGCATGGCCGCTTGATGAACAGCGCAGCAGCGCGGAGCGTTCATCAAGCGTTCACGCTGAAGGGCAGCACCACGATTCCGCTGCGCTCCATCATCGTGCCAGGGATCTGTGAGCTGAAGAGGTGGTTTTGTTGTCAGCAGCAGAACGATCGACACAGGAGCTTATGGAGAAAGACAGTTACAATTTTGACTGTGCTTTTACGGTTGGTTCGGGACGAACGTAAGCAGACATACATTCTGCTGAGAGTGGTTAATAGAGGGGCTGCCTTACATCCGGAAGAGTCTGCTTTTAAGCAGGGACAAGATTAAGTTACCTAAAATATTGCGAGAACATCTCCTTCTGTCATAGGGGCTTGGGTACTTATTCAACCAAGCATAGAATGGGGCGCGGCAAATTTCATTGAGTTTAGGTGTACCTAAGTTTACGTGATACACCCTATTAATATAAAGGGCGTTTAGTATACTTATTCAGCATGATAATCAGTACCAGCGACATAATTTAAGTTACCTAAATAAAGGGGGCGTTCTTCCGAGAACATCCCCTTTTTGCATGAGGACAGATCTTAAGACCGCCAAGCGTAGACATGGATTGAGACTTCGGAAAATATCGCATTTTATAAAATTCAGTGTACTAAAGTGTACTAGGTACCAGGATAAGATCGAGAAGTTGTCAACTGAAGCTTCAGAACGTTATCGAGTTTCTAATGAACAAGCTAACAACGAATTGGAGCAATTGTATAAAACCACAATTGGTTCTTAAGATGATAGAGACTTAGTGTGTCTACATCCGATCCGGCTTAGGCAGGCCGAGTACGTCGAGCGCTTCGCCCAGTGTATCGGTGAAGCTCCGGGTCAGCCACAGGCGGAAGGTAATGCTGGCTTCCCCGCCTTTGAGAATTGGACAAGCCGAGTAGAAGTTACTGAACAACGAGGCCAGGGAATAGGCATAGTTACAGATCGTATTCGGCGTAAGCTCCCGGCTTGCTGTATAGAGTGTGTCTTGCCACAAGCTGAGCTGTCTCAGCAGAGCAAGCTCAGCCGCTTCGAGCTGCGCCGGGAACAGCGGCACCCCTCCAGCGCCAGACTCGCTAACGCCGGACTCGCTAACACCGCTCTCGCCCACGCCACTCACATCACCCGCCGAAGCGGCCTTACTAAGCACGCGCTGCGCCCGGGCGTAGGCGTACATCAGGTAGACGCCGGTGTTGCCGGAGATTTCCATCGCCTGCTTGAAGTCGAACACAATCTCGGTGCCCAGATTGAAGCGCAGCAGGTAGTAACGGATGGCAGCGGTGGCGATGAGCCGGCTGGACAGGCCGTTTTTGTCCGAACGGGTGGATTCAATCATGTCTTCCATGAGCCGGACCAGCTCGGTTACCTTAATGCCGATTCCCTGGCGCCCGGACATGGCGTAGGAGCTTTTGCCGCTGGAGGTATCAATGCCCAGCCCTGCCGCAGAAGCGGGACTCAGCGAGACCACCCCATAGCTGACATGATGAAGCGCGTCTGCCTGCGTACCGAATCCCAGTGCCTTGAGTGCCTGCTTGACCATCAGCTGCGGATATTCCTGCCGGTAATCGATGACGTTCACGACCTGGTCCGCCCGTCCAAAAGGCAGAGCCTGTCCGCTCAAGCCGGTCGTCCACAGTCCGCTCTGAAATTCGTTGTAGCTGAAATCCTTCTCCAGCAGTCCGAACTTCCACAGATGATAGGCGATGTCCTTGGCAGTATAGGTCAGAATTCCGTTCGAGCGCACCAGCACCTTATCCTTCTGATGCTCCTCCTGAGTGTCCGGTACGGTGTCTTCAGCGGGTTGCTTCAGAATCCAGCAGCCTGCCAGCTTACCTTCGGTCTCCTGCACGAAGATCTCTGTCTGCGACAGCAGCTCGAACGCCGAGGCCCAGAAGCCCTCCTTCAGAATGCTGCTCTCCCACACCAGCAGATCGTAGTCAATGCCGAACCCCCGCATCTCCTCCACATGTTCTTTCACGATCTGCCCGGCGACGAGGTTGCCAATCCAGGCAGTATTACCATGGCCTTCCTCCAGCGCATGAAGAATCTCGGTCCGTTTCTGCACCATCTCTGGCTGCTGCGCGTAAGTTTTGTTAATCTCGGCATAGATGTCCCAGCAGTAATCTCCGAACCTTACATGTTCTCCCGCCAGTGGAACATTCAGCAGACCGGCTACAGTATCAGCCAGCTGATTGCCGAGATCATCCACATAGTTGTGCACCTCAACGGTATGGCCGGTCGCCCGCAGTACCCTCACCAGCGCGTCCCCGATACAGGAGTTTCTCAAATGCCCGATATGCATACTTTTATTAATGCATACTACATTGACCTGATATTATTAGAGAGATGGTGTCCGGGGGAAGATCTTCAGATCAAAGCTGCTCCCGGTCCCGCCATTTCCCCAGCGCTCACTTTTTTCTTTTCTGTAAGTCGCATATTCAATAACTGATTTTAATAACGCATTTCGTTCCGCAGGTATATCGGTCAGGTAATATACCTTCAAAACGTTTTCGACCAGGGGGATATGCGCCTTACGCGCAAAGGTGCGGCTTTTCTCAGTTTCTAGCTGCTCGCGTACAAGCACAAGAGCTGATTCTGTCTCCGCTATTCTGCCCGCGAGATTTTGGGATCTTTCGAGATAAGTGTCAATTGTATATACGCCCTTTTCAAGCAGGTCGTGTAAATTGCTATTCTGCTTTTTCAAACCAGCCAGCGTTTTTTCGTGTCCCTTTACAATCAATTCCATATTATCGGCCTTTGTTTCTTCAGATTCTTCAGGCTTATAACTTTCCCAATCATTTTTTGCATTTTCAACCCACAGCTTTAATGCCTCGATAACGCGATTCTCGACAATCTCAAATGGACTGCTAACATTGTCACATAGAGTATTTTGACAGTACAATGTGGGCGCTCTATAGGTAGTATAATGTCCATGACGCACCATATTTTTTCCGCATTTTTCACACACGACTAAAGTAGCCAATGGGCTTGTTATTACTCCCTTTGGCGCAGGCGGGTGATACCGTTCGGCCAGAATCTGTTGAGCCAAATCAAAAATCTCCTCAGATATAATCGACTCATGTTTACCCTGATACACTTTCCATTCTGACTTTGGTGAGTAGTATTGCTCCCGTTTTAAAACACCATCTTTTACAACTTTTTTCGTTTTCCTTTTATTCCACGATACCTTGCCTACATAGGTATCACAGGTAATCATCTTTTTAAGAGTTGCGGTAGTCCAGTCCGCCCCCGTTTTAGTCGGAAGTTGCATCAAATTAAAATGTTTGGCAATGCTTGGAAGTCCCATGTGGCCTTGAGTATATAAATCAAATAGCACACGAATGATAGCGGCGGCTTCGGGTACTATTTCAATAGTGGGACTCCCATCCTCCAGCTTTATTTTTTTATATCCATATGGTGGCGTGGAACCTATAAAGTTCCCTTCTTCGACGGACGCCATCCGCCCGCCCTGTAACCGGCGATTGATAGTTTTGTATTCTCTGCGGGACATAAATAGGCCGAATTCGAAGTATTCTTCGTCAAATTGATTGTTAGGATCATAAATTTTCATAGGTGTAATAATCTTAGTTCCACATGCCTTGAAAGCTTCGGCAACAATACCCTGATCTGCTGTGTCCCCACGGGCAAGGCGTTCAACTTCCATAACCAATACGCCCGCCCATCGACCATCTTCCACTTCACCAAGCATCTTCTGAACCTCGGGACGTTCAATGATCCGTTCTCCTGAGACAAGCTCCGAATAGACCGTAGTAATATTGATATTCATTTTTTTGGCAAGGGCCATAAGGGTTGTACGATGCCTTTTCAGGGTCTCGCCTTCTCCACGCTTTTCTGCTTCCAGATCGGCCCGGGACTTGCGCAAATATATGCAATATTCCGCATAGTGTTCCATATAGTGCTTCATATTGTTATACCTCCATTACTTTGGGTGTGATTATGAAAAAATATAATATACTGAAGGACAGAGGCCGATATATAATGACATTAATTAGTTTTATTATATCAGGTGGTGTTACATGATAGGAGAACCTTTGGGCTTTATGTTTTTTTCCATGATTGAGACGTTTGCGTTATATTTTCTGATCATGTGTATGTTTCGCTTCAAGTGGCGCAGGTTTGCATGGCAAGCGCTGACCCTATCTTTTGTAATAAATACTATAAGCTTTTTCCTCAGAGATGATTATCATCTGGGGAATTACATGCCAGTCGTTACAATCTTCTTTTTCTTTGCATTTTTCAAAGTGGTTATGCGATTGCCGATGATATTCAGTTTAATTATAACCGTCGCTGGCTATGTAACTTTTGGTATAGTCCAAGTCATATTGGCAATTTTACTGCTGGGATCGATTGACGCAGTGAAAGATTCATTAACCAATGGTTACGTTCTGCAATTTGCAACGGCTGCTGTTATAATTCCAGGTGTATGGTTGCTTTACAGAATGGGGTACGGTTCAACTTTTGGAGTAGCACAATTGCGCTTTAGATTTGAAGATGTAACGGCAGTTGCCATGATTATTTTGGTTTTGTCTAGCATTACCGCCGTGCTCTATGATAATCAACTTTATGTAATCACAGTTTTTTTTGCTGCCAGTTCATATTATTTCGTACGTTACGCCATAAAAAAGGAGAAGCAGAGTGATTGATAAACTCGCACAAAACACAGCGCTATCGATTAAAAAGGTTGTGCCGCACCATCCGGCCAGCGTGCCAGTACTTAAGTACGCACTGGAGGCGGTGTACAACACCATCTTTATAATCTTCTTTTCCCTGGCTATTGGAGTTATGACAGGCAGGGCGATAGAAGTAGCTGGGGTTCTTATCTCCTTCGCAACACTGCGTCAGATTACCGGGGGAATACATCTTCGCTCGAATACGCTCTGCGTCTTGATTTCGACAGCCGGAAGTACCGCTTTGTCATTTGTGCAGTTTGGGACAACAACGATTTACATCGTTAGTGCAATTGCGGGTGTGCTGACATTGATCTACGCGCCGTCCAGGCTTAACCAGCATAGCCGATACCCGAAGCGATATTACCCTGCGCTTAAGGTTGCTGGGGTAGGGCTGATTGCTCTTACGCTCCTGTTTCCTTCAGCACCTATTGCCGCCTCTATATTAATTCAATCCTGTACCTTGATTAATCAAAGGAAAGGAGGTGAATCACACCATGAATAAATTACATCAATTTGCCGCACGTTCACAGCGCGTAGCGCTTTTTACACTGGCAACCTGTCTTGCTGCAATCGCACCTATGATTGTTAGTGCTAATAGCATTCTATTTGTACACCAACCTGAGCCGCCGGAAGATTTGTTGAAATAGCAAATGGAGTGATCTATATGACAACAACGCTTGCTCTGACAAAGGACAAGGAAGGCATATCCGGGATTATCAACATACCTGTTCGCGATGTATACTACTTCGAATCTACCTATGGCAGGACAAGCCACATCGATGTGTATACAAGAAGCGGAATGTATTATACTATGGGAACGATGAGGTACCTAATGGATACTCTGAACAGTAGCGGTTATCGCTTCTCTAAGGGTGATAGATCAGCATCGATTAACCTTGATAGAGTTGTCCGAGTCGATAAATTTTTAAAAACTGCATTTTTTGATGATAGTAATGCTGGCTGTATGCTGACCAATCGGGGATATAACACTTTGATCAAGGAACTTCAGCAAGTTAACATTTCATTTGTGATGATATAGGCTGCCTAATGGCGGCTTTTTTTGTCGTTAAATAAAAAACTATATTATATCATAAATTGCGGAAAAACATTGTCGGAAAAGATCGGATTTTTTCGACAAATATTGTGCAACTCGCATTCCGAGATTTTATGTACATATGACCTGAGATGTTATTTAATTAATTCAACGGTTGAACTCATTTGACAAAATAACTGAAGTATGATTGTTGATGATACTTCAAGAATTCTTGAAGTTCCGACCAGACCGGGAGGATAAATCCTCCTAGCCGCCTTTTGAATCCTTTACAGGGACGACCGTTATCTTGCGCCAAGTATACAGTAATTCAGGTGTGGGCAGGTTGAAAGCCTTGCTTATCGTCATTGAGGTCGAGAAGCCCATTTTTGTTTTATTCCTGGCGTAATCGGATAACTGACTTTCTGGAATCCCAGTTATGATATGTATCATTCGCTGAGTGATTCCGGTCTTCTCGTAAAGTTCGTACAGGCGGCAACGATCCGGTTCATACCGCATCGTACCTGCTCCTTTATTTAATTGCAATATTTGAGAAACTCGCAACATTTACGAACTTGTGTTCCTGTGATAAGATAATTATACCTACACCCAGAATCGGATGGTGGCAAGATGTCAACACACAAAGAAATTATGCTTAATCAAGTACTGGATGGTACGGGCTTTCCAAAAGAGGAAATTCCCGGATTCATAGAAAGAATGAAATCAGTCTTCCTCACTGAAGATGATTTTTGCGGCAGTCTTCAACTTTTTTTGGACGGCAGGATCGGTAAGGTCAAAACCTAACTCACCCTCCAGGTCTTCGAAAAATTGTATTTTCTTTTGTGTTAATTCATTTTTAATATCAGCCACCGAACGGAAATAACCGTTATCGCTGGACTCTTTAATTTGCATCTGATTCGCTTGTCGTATTTCCTTATAGTCCTCTTCGGCATTTTTAATCATTTCGGGATAAGGATTGTTCTTAAATATAGGTTCCCCAGCTTCATCTACATAGTCAGATAGTTTGATCTCGACTCCCCTGTAGATGATGGAGTTCGTCATAGGGAGGAAATGTCGTTTCAACTGAGCAATCAATACGGTGGCATACTCAGGATGTTCCTTAAGCGGACCTAATGCTAGTCGATGCTTGTAGTCAGCAGCAAACACATTATTAAACATCTCAATCTTCTCTAATAGTTCCTCGTTGATCTTCCCTTTAGAACGGAATTCCTCAAGATACATTACCAATGTTCCGAAAAAAGAAAATAGTTCACCGGTATTGCTGGCCTCCGTGAGAATGGATTTAATCTCATCGGGGGCTTTTTCTATATACCCCGCCAACAATAGCGCGTCTATATCTCCTCCAGTAACTTCCGCTAATGCTCTTGTTATATCTTCTCCGGCTGGTGGATGAACACCATTTTGAAGCTTACTTATATAAGCTTTGTTTGTTGAAAATCCTTTAATCCTCATCTGTTCTTCAATCTCTCGAAGACTCAAACCCGACTTATCAATATAAGATTTTAACAACTCTTTGTACTCCATGTTTTCACCTCTGATATGTATTTTATCTTTCGTTGTCATTCAAAGTCAACGTGAGTAATTATATTTTTCGTTATCAAGTATTGACAACGGGAGATTATTGGTGTAATTTGATTATAACGTTATTAATGAATGACAACGTTACAAACAAATAACACCATAAGGTGGTGAGATTTTGAAATACTCAACCCTTCTTAAACATTCAATCAGCAAAGAACGTATGACGCTGGGAGAAATTGAAGAGAAGTTAAAAAATCATGGACAAAAGACCAACAAAGCCTACATTAGCAAACTTCAAAACGGTAAGTTGCCACCACCAGGAGACAAACTTAATGACGCCCTAGCCATTGTTCTTAATATTGACCCAATTGAACTCAAAGTTGCTGCTTACCGCGAAAAAATACCGCCTGAAGTTTTAAAACGTCTCTGCTCGGCATAATGGGAGGTGCAATCATGGCAGTTCACTTAAAAACGTCGGAAAATTCATTGCCAGTTGGGAACGTTGTAAAAACGGTAATGATTGGCGGCGGCAAGGTAGAATTCTGCGACGACTTTGTTGCTCGTACTCCTGAAGCAATCCAGCGCGTCAAAAAGGATATCTATACTAACGCCTGGGCAATTGTGATGAGACTACGTTCCGAAGGAGTTTCAATTTAAAAACCCGCCGTGCATAATCGCAACGGCGGGCGGGGAATGGCTTCGGCAAGGGGAATTGCTTAACAACATCATACATCACGACTCTGTCCGATAGCATCCCCATAACTCGGACAAAGAAGGTGGAATAACATTGGCAATTGGACATTTTTCCTCAGCTCTACAGGATGTTATACAACGGAAGGGCCATACATTGGCCCAGGCTGGCAGAATTGCGAATGTGGACGGTTCGCTGGTCGGCAAGATTGTCAAAGGTAGCCGGAAAGCAAGTGAACCTGTTATGAAAGCGGCGGCTGAAAAATACGATGATGGACAACTGTTCCTAGCGGCAGCAGCCGAAGTGACGGGGGGCGCATTCACTCCTTGGCTGGACAACGTAGATCTACATAGAGCAAGCGTCCTGTTCAAAACACTTGAGGAAATGAGAGAGGTGCTGGACGCTTCAGGGTTAGCCCCGATCAGCAAGACCAACGCTCAGATCAATGAGTCGGAGCGCCAGCAGATTAAACGGCTGCTCATGGAGACAGTCGAGGCAATAACGGCGCTGACACACTTGGCCGCAGCAATATGTAAGGAGTATTCGTTCAGTTGGCTTGAAACGTGGAAAGAACACCGCGCCGAGCTGAAACTTAAAAACTACATGAAATGAGGTAGAGGGATGGAAAGAATAGCATTGGTTGCCGAAGCGAAAGCCGCCGGAGCCGCCGCAAGGCATAATTTGAGGGTAATCCGCAAGCAGCCCGATAAGATGCTGCCGGGGAGAGCGAAGGAAGCAGAGATCCATCTAAATACGATGATCTACTTTTTGGAAATGGAAATGAAAAACGACCGCCGGTCAGGGCAGTCGCAGGTGATAACCCGTCTTAAGAGTCTCATTGTGTCCATTTTAACCGTAGATCGCACTGAGCGCAAGGGGGGCAAGGGATATGTTGGACTATGATTTTTATTATGGGCATAGCTTGAATACTTTTAGCGAGTACAAAGATGCTTACAAAAATATATTTGAAGCAAGGTCTATGAGTAGCAGTTTTTTTGTTTTTATGGTCAAGAGTATTTTCGAGAGAACAGGTACATCGGATGAAGAGAAATTGACTGAAATTAGAGCTATGAATGACGCTTTCGACAATAGCTTTCCCGCCTGATGAGGCCTGATGGATACAGGCCGAAACCCCGCAAGGGGTCGCGGATATCCGCAAATATACTGAAAGGGGAATGGCATTATGATTCCAGATCATTTGCATCAGGATCGTTACTGGCGGGGGCTGCTTCGACTTGAACGGTAGGGAGGCGGCAATATGCTTGTAATCAAAGGTGACACGGTGCGGACAAGCTGCGGCCTGTATGGTGAGGTACTGGATACATGGGGCATTGCCCGTCCTTGGGCAAAGCTCCGCAAGGGAGACGGGGGATTAGCGTTCTTTCTCCGCACGAATGTAACGGAGATTGTGAAACGACCGCCAGTTAAGAAGGGCAAATGATGATGATACAGCAGAGGTGAGTTTATGCCCGCAGATAGCTTTCCCTTTCCGATGTTCTCGGGGCTGATGGTGCCGCAGCATTATAAGCAAATTGGCTCGGCACTATGGCTATTTGCTTGGTGCATTAGCTCCACCACGGTCGAAGTCGAAGACGATGGAATCGTTTGGGGAATTGTCCTTGGAGGCAAGCCGATGAAACTATCTGAAATCGGTGAAAACTTTGGGGTTAACGACAAGACAGTTAGTAGGTGGATCAGTGATCTACAGGATCACGGTTATCTCCACATCACCAGGGCGCCCCGGGGTTTGATCATTAAGGTGAAAAATTCAAAAAAGGGCCTTCTGAAGCGATCAGACAAAAATGTTCCTTCATTAAAATGTGATCAGACAATTATGTCCGATCAGGACGACAGAGACCAGACATATTTGTCTGTTCATGGCGACGGTGATCAGACATATTTGTCCGTTCACTTCGATGGTGATCAGACAGAAATGTCCGATCATAGGCCGGGTTTAGGTAGTGATCAGACAAAAATGTCCGATGCAAAAGATATTACTACTACTACTACTACCACTACTACTTTAGAAAAAGAGTGGTGGGAAGAAGAACCCAATCAAGAACCTTCAGCCGATGGGATGATTTCCATCCTGGACGCTTATTGCAAAATGCACTCCAAACTTGATATTCACGTTTCGTCTGCTGAACGCCAAGCTATGGGTCAGATGGTCGCCGGAGGGATTTCTGTTCCTTTTACCATCCAAACTATGGCAACTATGTTCAAGGCGAAGAAGACCCGGCAAGGCAAGCGCTTTGAACCGGCCAAGAGCTTCACTTACTACGTGTCTGGGATTAAAGAGGCATGGGAGAATTCCCAGGCGGTAAGTGAGCCGGAAGTTAAACCGGAAACGAAGCGCAAGGCAAAGGCAGCTCCATCAGAGCCGCCGCGCAAAACTAAACAACAGCAGGAGCTTGAAGAGTTGAAACGCAGAGCGAAGGAGGAAAGGGAGCTTGAAGAGAGCACAAGTTATTGACTTGCTTATAAAGCTCAAGGAGGAATATTCCCAGGTTGATACTAGTATCCCTGAGATAGACCGCCTTTATGAGAACTTGAAGGACTTCCCATTTGATGTTGCCTGCGAGAATGTTCGGCAGCACATGCTTACGAACCCATGGCCTCCAAAGATTGCACAGATCCGTGGCGGTGCCAGTGACCTACGGGATCAGCGTAAATTCAAAGATCAGACAGCGGAGTATTTTGCGGAAAGGGACAAGGCCCAAGCTGCTGCCAAGCCTATGCCCACCGGATGGAAGGAGGCGCTATATGCAAGGCTCAATAAGGGTACTGCCGCACAATGAAGATGCTGAATTAGCAGTCTTAGGTGCTGTCCTGGTCGATGAAACAGGAAATGCCATGGATTCTGCAATCAGCGTTGCTCCAGAGGTGTTTTATAACCCTATTAACCGGACGATATTTTCAGCCATGCGGGATTTACATAACGCGGGGGAACAAGTGGATATCCGTTCATTAGTGGTCATGCTTAATCACAAGAAGAGTCTGGAAAAGGTTGGCGGAACTTATCATATCTCCCGGATTGCATCAGCTTCTCCTACTGCTTCCGACATTGATTATTTCCTTGGAGTGATCAAGGATAAATTGACCTTGCGTCAGGCAATAAGAGACGCCGAGGCTCAAATTGATCTAGTGTTTGACAGTGATGATGCCAGTGCGGTAGTGGCGAATGCTCTGACAAAATCGGCAGCGTTGTCCGATCAAACCGCCCCGAAAAAGGATTTCAAAAGTACCAAGGATATCGGCATGGCTTTTATAGATACCATTGAGAAGCGTGTAGACAATCGTCTGAACGGAAATATCAGCGGTAAAGAAACGGGATTCGTGGACTTGGACAAGCTCACAGGTGGATTCCAAAAGCAAGATCTGATTATCGTTGCTGCGAGGCCATCCGTTGGTAAAACAGCGTTTGCTCTGAATATTGCTCAAAATGCGGCAGCATTATCCGATGAACCGATTGCTGTGTTCAGTCTTGAAATGTCAGAACAGCAGCTCATGCAGCGTATGTTGAGTGCAGAGGTGAATCTTGATGCCAATGATCTTCGAATGGGCGATATCACCAGTGATGATGATTGGGGCAAGTTGGCGGTTGGTTTAACGAAACTGTCTGAGAGGAACATCTTCATCGCTGATGATCCTATCGTTACGGTTCATGACATTCGTGCCAAGTGTCGCCGCCTTAAGAGAGAGCAAGGGTTGGGAATGATCGTTATTGACTATCTGCAACTCATTCAGGGTAGCAGTGGCAAGCGCGGTTCAGAGAATAGGCAGCAGGAAGTATCTGAGATATCCCGCGTGCTGAAGCAGATTGCCCGGGAATTAGATGTGCCGGTGATTGCCCTTTCCCAGCTCAGTCGAAATGTGGAGCAGCGACAGGACAAGCGCCCGATTATGAGCGATCTGCGGGAGTCTGGTTCCATTGAGCAGGATGCCGATATTGTAGCCTTCCTTTACCGGGACGACTACTACAATCAGGATACCGAGAAGAAGAACATTATCGAAATCATCATTGCCAAGCAGCGAAACGGCCCGGTGGGCACGGTGGAACTGGTATTCCTGAAGCAATTCAATAAATTCGTGAATTATGAGAGGGCGCACAGCGCATGATGCTGCGTCATGACAATAGAGGTTGGGTCTTGATGAACAATTAACTTTAAGGGGATGAAATGTATGGATTCAGCAATCAGAAAAATTCAAAAAGCACTTAAATTAGCAGACCGAAATTCAAATGCAGAGGAAGCGCAGGCGGCAATTCTTCTTGCACAGCGATTGATGGCTAAACACGGCTTATCTGCTTCTGATATTGGTTCTGATGAGCAAAAGCAGCCGGAGGCTCAGGAAGGAAAGATTCGCAAAAGCAGAATTGAGTGGTGGCACCGTAAGTTGCTGAATATTGTGGCCGATAATTTTCGTTGCTTCTCGTTCTATGCAAGTGGTTCCTATATTGGATTTCTCGGTCTCCCTGAAGATGTTGAAATAGCAAAAGAAGTATATGTATTTGCTGAAGATGCGCTTCGCTACCATTCCAGTGAATTTCTGAAAACGCGAGTGAATTACTTTGGATCACGGAAGAGAACCAATGCCTTGAAGAACGATTATATTACCGGATTCCTTCAAGGATTGCGCGAAAAATTCAAGGAACAAGTTGAAACTGAAAGCTTGGCATTAGTGCTTGTAAAGCACGAAGTGGTTGTTCAGGCAAATGATGAAGCGAACTGGAAGACTGGTAAGCCGATTCAAATGACTAGTTTGGGCAACGGTGAAGCCCGGGCGTAGGGTTATAAGGATGGCCGGAATTTCAATAACCCAATAGGGAAAATGATTGGATAGAAAGGCGGTGACCACAATGGACGGACTGGTGATTAAGCCGAAATGGGCCGATTTGATTCTTTCCGGGGCCAAGACATGGGAAATCAGAGGAAGCCGGACAGGCAAGCGCGGGACGGTCGGAATTATCAAGAGTGGAACGGGCAAGGTGTTCGGTACGGTCGAGATATCAGGCTGTGTTCCCCTTACAATGTACGCCTGGGATGCCAACCAGGACAAGCACTTTGTACCATACGCAGATATCAATTATAAAACCCCGTATGCCTGGGTAATGGGGAATCCAGTTATCTTCTCGGAGCCGATTCCTTACATTCATCCACAAGGGGCAGTCATTTGGGTCAAGCTTTGGGAAGGAGGCAACCATGAGCATCCACCCGCAAGCGCTGAACATGATCAATATGGCATTGGGCAAGGTGGTCCGCAAAGGGAGAAAGGCTGAACGATTTCAATTGTATGTATGGCCGCAATCTGAGCTGGCGAAATGTCAAACGATAAAAACAGCATTCGGGAACTTACGGATTCACCCAGATGAATACCTGTCAAAAGGATATTCCTTCATTCGGGAAGATTGGGGCGGTGGGCAAATAGGCTTTGCCTGGGTCTGCTATCCAAAGACAGCTAACATCTTTGAAAATAGAAAAGATCAGAAACATGCTTAATGAAGATTAGACGTAAGATATTCTTAGAATGCTCCTGAGAGGATGATACTCATGACAGAAGGTGCTAATCCCAGTGAAACGCTCAAGCGAATCGTTGGATCTATCGGCGAGGTCTTCAGAAAGTTATGGAAGGTGGTTAAGGCATTCGTTCGGAAGCTGACAAGAACATTTATCTTCGCTTGTCGTAATGTTACTGGCCTCAAAAAGAACGTTAGGATATATTTCCGCACCAAGAACAGACGGATCAAGCGGAAGCAGCAGCAAGTCATCTTCACAACTTTGGCGAGACTGATTTAGAAACTGAATAGTGGACGCATATAGCGAAGTATAAAAAATGAATAAGGAGCGTGTACAAATGATTACCAAGTCCATTGAATTAACGCTACATGAATCAGTATGGAAGGCATTAGAAATGGATATTGAAGCGTCCGGCGGTAACGTTAATATAGCAGATCTGTTACGCGGAGTAGTGACGGAATCCTATTGGAGCAAGATGGAGTTAATGGGTCTCAAATTACCCATGTACGAAGGGCCAAAATAATACTTTGGTGCACAGTCCGAAGATACCTTGAAGGAGTGAAGAGAATGGATGCAAATGAGGCTCTTAATCTCATTAAACAAGAGTTTGAAAAAAGTCTTAAAGTTGGCTTGTTGAATCTACAGGTTAAATGGCTTATTGATCGGGCTGAAATACTCCAGAGGATTGAAAACCGTTGGAATGAAGTTGAGGGGAATGGGTTAAGTGAAGGAGCTCTCGATTTCTACGATTTTGTTCAGGACACGCTGTTCGATACAGGTGAATGAAAAGACCCCCTAATCCTTGGCCGGGGCTGGGGGTCAATAAACGAAAAATATACCTCAAACCCATTATAGCATAAAGGGGCGAGGGGAATGGCAATGGTATTGGAACAAGGGGAATTGTTTCCAAGTGCAACCGAAGTTGATATTGAAATCACAAAAGTATTACTGCGCAAATATCCCAAAATGGCAATTACCGTCAATGGATTAAAGTTGAGAGGTTCGCTTTCCCCAAAAGAGAAATCCACTCTTAAAAAGTGGGACCCCATAATCAGAAATATTGAGTTAGCGATTCATGCCATATTGGATTTAGAAATAAAAGAGATTATGCAATACCGGTTCATAGATCGAAACCCGCGAAAAGCAGCATTGATAAAATGGTCGATCTTCTCAGAACGGTCATTTGATAGGAAGATCCAGGAAGGGACAGAATCAGTAGCTGGCACCCTTAAAATGCTTGGCATCATCTAAAACGTGTCTGTAATCTGTCTGTAAAGTGTCTGATTTAGGTCAGTTAAGCGTCAGCAAAGCGTCTGTATTTTGGATTTAAAGTTGGGACATAGGACGGAAACATCGTCCGGGTGTCCCTGCTACCCCTTATCCCAGCAGGACTCGGCCATGCTGAATCAGTGATGAAGCACCTTTGACAAGCGCAAGACGCAAAGGGAGTGGAGCTGTAGCACTAGTAGCAAGTAGGTGTTCGCGGCGGTATGGTGCGGGGAATGAGAGTTCATAATGCTCTCGACGCGCTCCACCCGGGCGCGATAGGCACATAGGGGAAGTTTGTCGGTCATACCGTCCTTCACCATGCAAATACGGGGAATTGTAAATAATGTTAATAATCAGAGTCGCCCTTCACGGGGCGGCTTTTTATATTGGGGGAAAAGCAATGAATCAGGCAAGGAGGTTTATAGAGCCGCCGGAACCGAAGCAGCCGGTTAAATGCAAAGGCTGTGTATGGGGCAAATGGGAAGCTTCGGCCCAATTCTGTGCGAAACCGATCTGTGTAAAACAGGACGGGGGTGGCGGTGGGCATGGATGAACTTTGTTCAGCCGATCCGCAGCCAGGAAACTATCAATGAGATAAAAGCCTATTTCTTGATGGACAGTCACCGCAATTACATGATGTTCGTCTTTGGGATCAATACCGGGCTGCGTATTCAGGACATTCTGAAATTCAAGGTCAAGGATGTGACCGGCGATCAGATAGTCATGAATGAGATGAAGACCGGGAAGCGCAAAATCATCCAGGTCAACCCGACGCTTAAACGGGACATTAAGAAGTACACGGCCAACATGAAGCCGGACGATTACCTGTTTCCTTCGCGCCAGGGCAAGAACAAACCGCTGAAGCGAGATATGGCCTATAAGATCATGCGACGGGCTGCGGGCGAATTTGGTTTGGTAGACATCGGAACGCATACCCTGAGGAAGACCTTTGGCTATCATATGTATCAGAAGACCAAGGACATCACGCTGGTTCAGAGCCTGCTTAACCATTCAGACAAGAGCATCACCATGCGCTATATAGGTATGGATCAGGACATGATGGATGCTGCGATGAACCGTTTTGGCCTATGAGTTATTCATAATTAGCGAGTATGTAACTCAACCCGGGGAAGGTTGACAAAGCCTTGATCTATAAGGAGTAGCAGCACCCCCGGCAGTTATGCTCTCTAATAAGATATGAGGAACTGCCCTTTTATACAAAGTATGCAGTTTAGCCCTGAATCAAGGGTTGTTATGAATTGAATAGTAGCAGAAAGACGCCCTTTATATAAGGGCTTTTCGTCGTTGCTCTCTCAGAAACGACCATGAATTTTTATGCATAGGGGTTGTGATGCTGTGCCATTGATGAAGTTCTGCCGGAAGTCCGGCTGTAAGGCGCTGGTTGCGGACGGATATTGCGAGGCTCACAGCGACACGGCCCGGAAGTTTGAGCAGCAGCGAGGGTCAGCCGCAGAGCGTGGGTATGACCACAAGTGGAAGGTCGCAAGGGCTAGGTTCCTGCGGCACAATCCCTTATGCGTCCACTGTTTCGAGGCTGAGTTGGTGGTCGAGGCTACGGTTGTTGACCATATCATCCCGCATAGGGGTGACCTGACACTGTTCTGGGACATTCAAAACTGGCAGGCGTTGTGTGCTTCCTGTCACGGTTTCAAAACTGCCAAGGAAGACGGCGGCTTTGGCAATGCTGCCAGGGGGTAGGGGGGTAAAATATCTAAAAACTTTTTAGATAGGAGACCGCATTGGACTTTAATTACGTAAAAACTCGTTTTATGAAACTTTTCGAGATTTCAGGAGGTGGCCCGGATGGGCAGAAATGCCAAGCCTGTTGATCTGCAAATTGCCGAGGGCAATCCTAATCGTTTGACGAAGGAGCAGATTCAGCAGCGGAAAGAAGCGGAGGTCAAGCTGGGGAAAACAGACCTGGAGAAGCTTCGCCCCCCGCCTTTAGTCAAAACGGATGCCGTTGCTCTGGGTCACTGGAAGCAGGCGCTGAAGGAATACAAGGAAGCGGCGAAGAACGGAGCTACCCTCTTAAGTAGTTCGGACGTCGGCCTGCTGGCGATGTACTGCCGCACGTATTCTGAATATGAGAAGCTGCTTATCCAATATCAGACGATTGAGAACATCAAGATTGATGCCCACATCTTCGACGAATATTTCGACCATGCCGAAGATGTGGAGGGAGTGGAGCTGAAGGCGCTGGTCTACCTGTCTCAGTTAGCCTCACTGGAAGGTGTCTTGAAAATCGAGACGGCCATTAACAAGAAAATGGACATGCTGCTGAAAATGCAGGACCGTCTATTCCTTAACCCTTCCTCCAAAGTTAAGAATGTTCCAGCGCCGAAGAAGAAGCAGGAGACCCCGAGCAAGTTCAGTCGTTTCGGGAACCGCAGTGGATAGCGTTCGGATTTATCCCTATAACACTGTATCGGAGCAGGACCGGGTGACGGCATTCGCCCATGAGGTCGTTTCGGGCCGGATTATTGCCGGGAAGACCCAGCGGCAAGCCTGTGAACGGCACCTTCGGGACTTGAAACGGCAAGGGACGGCGGACTTCCCGTATGTCTTCGACCCTGATCGTGCCCATGACATCATTGAATTTGCCGAAGCCTTAACCCTGGCGGAAGGAGCGGACCCGGAGCCATTGAGGCTCTGGGGGTTTCAAGACTTCATTTTTGGTTCGTGGAATGGCTGGCTGACCTTAGATGGGTATCGTCGATTCCGTTCATCCTACGTTCAGTTAGCCCGCCAAAACGGGAAGTCGCTAGGTAATGCCGTTCCCTCCATGTATTACGGCAACTTCGACGGCTACCATTATCCGCAGGTCTATTGCACTGCGACGAAGGAAGCCCAGGCCCGCATTGTATTGAAGGAATGTATCAAATTCATCAATGCGGACGAAGAGCTGGGGGGATCGGAGTATGAGAAGGGGCTATTTGACGTCAAGGAGTACAAGGGCGTCGTCTTTTGCAGGCAGACCAACGGGGAAATCCGAGCGCTAGGCCGGGATACAAAATCCATTGATGGATTCCGGCCATACTTTGCCAGCGTCGATGAGTATCACCTGCACAAAGACAACCAAATGTACAAGCTGCTGAGTGACGGAACCGTCAAACTCAAAGAGTGCCTGATATCCGTCATTACAACGGCGGGCTTTGACCTCAACGGACCGTGCTTCGAGCTGTACGAACATTGCAAGCTGATCCTTGACGGACTGCACCAGGATGAAACACAGTTTATTTTCATCTGCGAGCTGGACAAGGACGATGATGTTTGGGACGAAGCGAATTGGCCGAAGGCAAGCCCACTTTGGACGGAACAGACGCTGAAGAGTTTGCGAATGGCAGCGAATACCGCCAAGGCCATGCAGGGGTCCGAGCTGCGCAACTTCCTGACGAAGTGGCTAAACCGTTGGGTTCAGTTCGCGGACAACCAGTACATGAACCGCGAACACTGGAAGGCTTGCGCTTCAGACCTGACGCTGGAAGATATGAGGGGCCGGGAGTGTTACCTTGGGCTGGATCTTTCCTCCGGGGGAGACTTAACTTCCGGTGCTTTGGAATTTCCATTCGACAATGAGTCGGTGGAACGCAAATACTTCATTGACTCTCATAGCTGGATTCCAGCGGCGCGGGTGGCAGAACATGTGCAGACCGACAATGCGCCTTATGATATGTGGATCATGGACAGGCTGCTCACGCCAACCGAAACCATGGGCGGGGTGAAGACGGACTACAAATATATCATCGCGCATTATCGGGACCTGATTAAAAAGTATAACCTCAAACTGAAAGGCATCGCTTATGACCCTCATAATGCGGATGCCTTTTTGTCTGACCTGGAAGAATTCGGCGTCGATGTGGTCGAGATTGTCCAGAGTGCCCGCAGCCTGAACGACGCTACCGTCGATTTCCGGCTGGAGGTTGAGGCGGGCAACGTCTTGTATGACCGGCGCAATAAGCTGCTGACCTGGAGCATGGCAAACGCCAGGACAACAAGCAATAGCTTCGGTGAGATCAAGATCGATAAGGAGCCGGGGGCCAAAACAAAGCGTATTGACCCAGTGGATGCCGTTATCGACGCCCACAAGCTTGCGCTTTCCCAGGCAGGACAGAAGCCGTCGGTGTATGAAGAACGGGATGTTCGCGTTCTCTAAATCCATTCCGAATAGGAGGTGAAAACCTTGAAAATTCCGTTTATTTCAAATTTTTTTGAGAAAAGAAGCGAATCCAGTAATTTGAGCGACCCCAAGCGCTGGTTATATGAAGCCTTCGGCATCCCGTTCGGCCGTGGGATTCGGGTATCGGAGTCCACGGCCATGCGGTCCACGGCAGTGCTGGCTTGTGTGAGGATACTTGCGGAAACTGTCGCTTCCTTACCTTTGCCCATATACCGGCGGCTGAATCCCCGGGGCAAAGCGCGGGCCAATCATCCCGTCGGTGACATCTTGCAGCGGGCACCGAATCCGCGCATGACGGCATTCACCTTCCGCGAAACGATGATGGCCCATATTCTCTTGTGGGGGAACTGCTATGCCGAGATTGAGTACAGTTCGGAAGGGGAGGTTACCGCACTTTGGCCGATTCCGCCGCACCGGGTCGAACACATGGAAACAGCGGAGGGAGACCCGTTTTTCCGAGTGACCACCAGCAACGGGCAGCAGCATAACGTTCCCTTTTATGCGATGTTCCATATTCCCGGACTTGGATTTGACGGGAAAAAGGGAATATCGGTCATTCGCTGGGCGCAGCAATCCATTGAACTGTCCTTAGCTACAGAACAGTTCGGCATAGAATTCTTTCTTAACGGCACCAATGTAGGGGCCGTGGCGACCCATCCCGGAACCTTGACGGATACGGCCTATGAACGGCTGAGTAAATCGCTTCGGGAGAAATACGAAGGGCTGGGGAAGGCGCACCGGCTGATGCTGCTGGAGGAAGGTATGACCTTCAGCAAAAACACCATTCCTCCGAATGATGCGCAGTTTCTGGAGACACGCAAATTTCAGATTCTCGAAATCGCCCGTTTGTTTCGTGTGCCGCCTCACATGCTGGCAGACCTGGAGCGGGCGACCTTTTCCAACATCGAGCAGCAGGGCATTGATTTTGTGACCCATACCGTGCGGCCTTGGCTCATCCGATGGGAGCAGACGATTAACTGGAAGCTGTTCACCGGCAAGGAGCAGAAGAAGTATTACGCCGAATTCCTGATTGAAGGGTTCCTTCGCGGAGAGACGAAATCGCGCTATGAAGCCTATAGCATCGGGCGCAATGGCGGCTGGCTATCCGTGAATGAGATCAGGGAGAAGGAGAATATGAATCCGATTGAAGGCGGGGACGAATACTTGCGCCCACTCAACATGACGGAAGTAGGCAAAGAAGATCCAAAAGACGACGGTGGGGGAGGTGAGACAGACAATGAAGACGGAGAAGGAACAAAGGGAACTGCTGCTACAGGGGAGTAAGCTTGAAATTCGGCGCGAGGACGGCGAGCCTGCAAAAATCATCGGGTATGCCGTCCGTTGGGATCAACTCTCAAAACCCATCTTTGGTTACTTCCAGGAAAAATTCGCCCGCGGGGCCTTCGCGGCCAGCCTGGTTAACCCGGATGTATATGCGGCTTGGCAGCATGACAGCCGGGAGGTGCTGGGTCGAACGCCGAACACCCTACTATTAACCGAGGACGAATTGGGGCTGCGCTATGAAATCACGCCGCCGAGCTGGGCAGAGAAATACATTGAGACGATTGAGCGCGGCGACGTGCGGGGATCGTCTTTTATTTTTCGCGCCGTCCGGGAAGAGTGGGACGAATCTAACGAAGATATGGCGATTCGCACCGTGATGGAAGCGGAGCTATTCGAGGTCAGCCCGGTCACATCGCCCGCCTATCCGCAGTCCAGCGTTGGCATTCGGTCGGCAGAAGAGATTTATCAGGCCCGGCCGAAGCCGCCGGAAGACGAGGCAGAAGCCCGGCAGGCATCGGCGCTGCTTGAACTGGACATGAGGATGAAAAAAATCAACCTATAGGGAGCTGGAATAATTGAAAAATTTGATTGATCTGAGAAAGAAACTGAAGGACAAGAAGGATGAAATGCGGGCGCTGATTACGACGGCCCAAACCGAGAAGCGCGGGTTCAATGATGAAGAAGAATCTAAGTTCGCGGCAATGGAAGAAGAAGCGCGCAGCCTGGAAGATGAGATTAAGCTGGAAGAACGGGCGCAGCAACTTGCGATGGGTGGGGCAGGCACTAAGAGAAGCGTAGAAGATTCCCAGCATGAGGATGAATTCAGGAACCTGGGCGAATTCATTGCAGCTTACCGCGAAGACCCACATGATCCCCGGTTAAAGGAATACCGCGAGCTTGCAGCGGGGACCAAAGCATCCGGCGGCGTGTTTGTGCCTCCAAAGTTTTCGGCGCAATTGTTCGAGATCACGCCGGAACAGGCCGTTGTTCGGCCCCGTGCGGTCGTTATCCCGGCCGATGATGTTGCACCAGACGCCAGCATCACCTTCCCGGCACTGGACCAGGGCGCAGGCAGCAATATGTATGGCGGTGTCGAAGTGACTTGGATCGGTGAAGGAGACGAAAAGCCGGAGACCAATACCAAATTTAAGGATTTGACGCTGACACCGCACGAAGTCGCCGCCCATATCGTCATTACAGACAAGTTGCTGCGCAATGCGCCTGCCGTCAATACCATCGTTACCCGGCTGTTCCGGGGTGCGATTGCAGCGGCTGAAGATGATGCTTTCCTCTATGGCAACGGTGTAGGCAAGCCGAGCGGAGCTGTAGTATCGGCGGCTACTGTCACGGTGCCGCGCGAAACAGCCAATCAGATTAAATATGCGGATATTGTCGCGATGTTGGCAAAGGCCAAGCTTGGCGGCTCTCTGGTGTGGGCGGCATCACAGTCCATTCTGCCGCAGCTCCTAACCATGAAGGACGACGCTGGGAACCTGATTTTCCAGCCGAATATTGCGGACAAGATGACCGGAACCCTCCTGGGCTATCCGATTCGCTTCACGGAGAACGCCCCGGTTCTGGGCACGGTGGGCGACCTAGTACTTGCTGATCTTGGCTACTATCTGATTAAAGATGGTTCAGGCATTTTCATCCAAGCTTCTGAACATCCACTGTTCCGCCAGAACAAAACCATCATCAAGGCGTTCTGGAATGTGGACGGCAAACCGTGGGTCAGCGGTCCGTTCACGTTGAAAAACGGCTATCAGGTATCCCCGTTCATCAAGCTGGGCGCACCAACGGTGTAATCATGGCCCTTCGGGGCCTTTAATATGGGAAGGAGAGGATTCAAGTGGCGAAAAAGCACTATCATGTAACTGCCGAATTTGTGGACAAGGAGACGGGGGAGACGATTCTTCCCGGTTCGGTTTTCGAAGCGGACGACGAACGTCTGGTGCTGCTGCGGGCTGCGGAGGTCGTCGGGAAAGAGGCGACGAAGGCAGAGGTAGAAGCCGCGCTGAAGGCGGGGAACGACGATGCTGACAACGTTAAAACGGGCTAAGGCGGCGCTGGACATAGCCGATTGGGATACGGAACAGGATATTGCCTTGGAATTGGCATTGGCGGCGTCGAGCGAAGCCATTGAGCGGGAATGTAATCGAATCTTTGAGCTGAAGACGCACCGGCAGCGCTTAGACGGTCCGGGCACACAGTTTCTCCGGCTGCGGAACTTCCCGATTCAGTCCGTATCCGAAGTGAAGGAGGACGGTGCGGTTCTGAAGGAATCCGCCTATGAGATTGAGTCAGAAAACGGCATGTTATTTAAGCGGTTCTGCTGGCCTTGTGGGACGCGAAACATCGAAGTGGAGTATACGGCGGGGTATGTCCTTCCGAACGACACAGCGGGCGCACCAGTTGCCACATTGCCGCGAAAATATGAGTTGGCCTGCATCCTGTTCGCCCAAACTCTGTTACAGACACCGGGCGTGACTTCGGAGCGGGTCGGGGATATATCTGTAACGTATGCCGCAGCGGCGTCGGGAGAGTTGCCCGTCGCTGTAGCGGCGCTTATCCGATTGTGAGGTGGGACTATGGCAAGAGCAAGAGCAAGACGCGCTGGCGTGCAGGTGACTGGCGAGGATAACCTACGTGAGCTGGCCGAGCGTCTGCGGCCGTTGATGGAAAAGAAGGTCCGCATTGGTATGCAAGGGGATGCCGAGCTTGCAATGATTGCAAGTGTCCACGAATACGGATCGTATAAGATGAACATCCCCGCCCGTTCCTTTATCGGGACCGGCAAAAAGAAAGGACAAACGCCAATCGGCAAGCTGGTCCGCGCCGGGGTAACGGAAATCGCCCACGGCCGCAAGTCGGTTGATTCCCTGTTTGCGGAGATCGGGGAGGTGGGACTTGATCGGATGGTTAAGAATTTCAACCGAATCAAGGAACCTTCCCTATCCGCCCGATATGCAGCACATAAGACTGGTCCCCGGAAGCTATTGCAGCGGGACGAGGACTTGCGCGACTCCCTGACCTTCGATGTCGTTCCAAAGGGGGAATAAGGATGAGGCATTTCAGATTCGCTTCTGTGGTTCGCAAGTATTTCCGTCCTTATTTCCTGGTGCGGGACGCTGGCGGAGCATATGTCAAAGGGAAATGGGTGCCGTCCCCGCCGGAGCTGGAGCAGCGGAGCGGGAGTATTCAGCCGGTCAGCGCCAAGCTACGGGCAACAGAGGGCGGCAACTACACCGAGACGGACCGTATGCTCTATACGACAGCCTCACACAGCGCCGGGGAGCGGATCGAGTATCTGGATGTACAGTACAACGTTGCAGAGTCGCCGGACCGTGAATATTCGGACGTCAATCAGTATTTATTGCGGAAGGTGGTCGCCAATGCTCCCGTTTGAGAATATTCGGGTTTCAATCGTTGAAGGGCTGGAGCAGGCAACCGGCGGACTGGTGATTGAAATGAACGGCGGCGGGGATATTCCTTCCGGTGATTTTTTGACTTATAGCTTTATCGGTGGATTTGAGTCCTCCGGCGGGCAGCCTATCATAACCCAGCAGGGCGGGCAGCAGCAGAGGCGGGAGACGGTGACCTTCACCGTCTCTTTTAACTGCTATGCCGATGATTCGGACATCGCCATGGTTAACGCCATGCGAGCGCGGGACTGGTTCAAAACGACGGGCGGTGACCGGCTGAAAGACACGCTGGACGTAATTGTAATCGACATCGGAGAAATCCAGAACCGGGACATTAATATCGGAGAAGAGTGGGAACGGCGGCAGGGCTTCGATGTAGAATTCCGTGCGACCGACCTAGTGATTACCGATGTCTCCGGCTGGATCGAGACAGCACCAATACAAAGGAGTGATTATGTTGAGCATTAGTGACGTAACGGTAACGATTTCTGTGCTTAAGCCGATGCCTATCCTGGGCGGGTTCGGCAAGCCCTTGATCCTGGGGGCCAGCACGGCAGGCAAGGATTACAAGAATTATGCGGATATCGACGCCGTGCAGACAGACTATCCGGCCAACACGGAGGAATACAAGGCGGCTGCGGCAATCTTTGCCCAGAAGAATCCGCCGGCGGAGCTGGCGGTTATCTCCCGCAAGACTGGAGCAAGCCCGGTCACGTTGGCCGACTTGCTGCCGACGCTGTTCCTGAAGGACTGGCATTTCCTTATTACGACCACGACAACGGTCGAGGATCTAATCTTGATTGCGGATGCCGTGGAGGCAGACAAGTCCCGGCAGTTTGTCGCCCGGACCAGCAGCAAGGCGGACCTAGCCACCATCAAGGCAAAGGGTTATGACCGCACAGCGGTAATCTATCATACCACTGTCACTAACTACCCGGATGCGGCATGGGTCGGCGCTGTCGGTAGCCTACCGGTCGGCAGTGTGACCTGGAAGGGCTGGACGCTGGTTGGCATCGCGCCGATGGACATCGATGCGACGGAGCTGAGCGCCATTCATGCCCTGGGAGCCAACACCTATGTGACTAAGGCCGGGACCAATGTCACCAGCGACGGCCGGGCGGTTAGCGGGGAGTTCATAGACCTTATTCACTCCCAGGACTACATTGTGTTTTCCATTCAGTATGCGGTGCAGGACCTGTTCAATCGAGCGCAGGAAATGCGTACCAAAATTCCATTTGACAATCGCGGTATCGCGCAGATTGAGAGTGCTTCCCGCACCGTACTTCAGCGGGCGTTCCTTCAAGGCATGATTGCGACGGATGAGGATGGCGTGGCCTTGTACAATACAACATTCCCGCCGAGGTCACAGGTGGACCCGGCCAATATTGCCGCCCGGAACTACCCGGATGGGAAATTTGAATTTATCATTGCCGGAGCGGTACACAAGGCTGGGATTAGCGGAACAATTAAATTTGCATAGGAGGCGTTAAGAGTGGCTGAACCAAAAACATATGATCCAATGGACGTCACCACGATTGTGGCTGGCGTCTTTTTGACGGGATACGGCGAGGACTTAGTGACGGTTGCAAAGGATGAAGAGCAGTATACGACAGCGGTAGGCGCTCAGGGGGATGTGGTCCGCAATAAGGTGAATAATCCCCTGGGAACCATCACCGTTACTCTTCAGCGGACCAGCCCGCAGGTTCCTTATCTGGATGGATTGGCAAACAGCGGGAAGTTGGTTCCGGTATCCGTTATTTTCTCAGGAACACCGAAGGAAACGAACACTGCAACACAAGCATATTTGAAGAAACCGGCAGACCGGGAATATGGCAGCGAAGCTGGCGATAAATCGTATGAGTTCCAGTGTCTTGATCTAAGCATGAACTAATCTAAAATTCGAGAGGGGCCTTATTCATCATGGCAAATTTTAAAATTAAAGAAGTAACAACTAAATCCGGTGACAAGTATACGCTACAGTTCCCGGGCGTCCGGGCTGTGACAAAAATTAATGACCGGATGAAAAACAAACATGGCGTGCCTTCTGAAGAAAAGATGGCGGATGAAATGTTTGCGCATGTTGTTGTTGCTCCTAAAGTTACTCAGGAAAGCTTTGAATCCTATCGGGAAATGATGGAGGTCGCCAACAAAGCTTACCTTTTCATTAATGGAGTGGATGAAGAGGAAGTGATTTCGGATGTCGAGGATATCGAAAAAGAAGGCTAAGGAACGGGCGCGAGAGAATTGGGATCATTGGCGCTTGCTGTTGTCAGATATGGGTATCACATATAGCGATTTAGACAACATGGACCAGGACGACATTGCTGAGGCAAATGCAGCACTGGATATTCATATCGAACAAATGAATAAAAATAAGAGCAAAAAATAGGCGTCCTTCCCCGGGACGTCTGTTTTCGTTGCTGGAAAGGAGTGGATATATGGCAGGCGGAATCATCGGCTCACTCATGTATGCAGTAGGGTTCAAATTCAATTCCGGTGGATTAGATGAAGCGGATTCCAAGGTTGGAATATTAACCAAAAGTGTCATTGGATTAGGAGCTGCTGGCGGCGCGGCATTAATCGGGATTGGATCGGCAGCATTAGCAGCATCCAGTGATTTTGAAAATGCAATGTCTAATGTGCAAATGACGACTAGTCAAACCACGGAGCAAATGGAAGCGACGCGGGAAGTTGCTAAGAATCTGTACAATCAGAATTTTGGCGAAGATTGGGACGACCTGGGCGGATCTATCGCGGCTGTAGCCAAGGCTACAGGGCTTACAGGCGATGCACTTGAGTCTGCTTCCCGCGAGGCGATGCTGTACGCGGGGCAATTTGACGGCGACGTTACGGAGTCTATTGCCGGGGTATCTGTCGCTATGAAGAATTTCGGGGTCACCTCTACGGAGGCCTTCAACCTGTTAACCCAAGGACAGGGCCGAGGGGTAGATACATTGGGAGACATGCTGGACAGCGTGAACGAGTATTCGCAAGCGTTCGCCTCCATGGGCTTTACGATGGAAGACACTATGGGATACTTTGACAACGGTATGAAGGCAGGAGCACGCAATACGGACTTGCTGGGCGACGCCATGAATGAGTTTAGCATCTTGTCCATTGAAGCCGGGGGCACCGCAGAAACATCTTTTCAGGCTTTAGGCTTGGACGCTAACAAAATGATGAAGACCTTTTCCAACGGCGGGCCAGCGGCAAAGTCTGCATTTAAAGATATCGTATCCATGATTTCGGATATTCAGGACCCGGTACAGCAAAATACAGTCGGTATCGGGCTGTTCGGGACAATGTTTGAGGAACTTGGCGTGAAAGCCTTCAGTGCCTTAGATGATGTGAACACTAGCTTTGATCAAAGCAAGGACTCTGCGGCTAATCTCAATAATGGTTTTACGAGTATCGGGGAGTCAATGCAATACTTCAAACGTCACATAGAAACGGGGATATTGATCCCCATTGGGCAAAAGCTGCTGCCGTATCTGAGTATGTTTGGGGCGTGGATTGCCAGCCATCAGCCGCAAATTGCCGCCTTCGGGGATCTGATAGGAACCTACCTGGGCATAGCCATTGAGAAGGTGAGCGGATGGGTACAAGCATTGATACCCTATTTGCAGGACTTTGGCGCTCAGGCTGCGGCTCTTTGGCCGGACATACAAAACATTGCCGCGCAGATATATGATGTCGGCAGAGCAATTGTGGAGTGGGAACCGTTTATCCCTATCATCTCCGGCATTGCCGCAATTTTATTGACCTACAAAACAACGATGGTCGCGGTGGCTACGGCAACCAAGATAGCGGGGGTAGCAACTAAAGTCTGGTCAGGCATAACCAAGGCGTTCACAGCCGTGCAGACGGCGTTCAATGCGGTGATGGCGATGAACCCGATTGCACTTGTCGTCCTGGCCCTTGTAGGTTTAGGAGTTGCGCTGACCGTAGCCTACAAGCGTTCCGACAAGTTCCGAGCCTTTATTGATGGGATGTGGGCAGGCATTAAGACAGCGACCATGGTAATCCTTAATTTTTTCAAGGTGACGGTGCCGAAGTACTTTATGATAGCCTTCAATTTTGTCACCAACTTTATCAAAAAATGGGGCATTACGATATTAGCCGTCATTGGTGGACCGATTACGATGATTGCACTCCTGGTGTACAAAAATTGGGATAAGATCAAAGCCGTGACCATAGCCGTATTTACAGCCGTATGGAATTGGCTTAAATCCGCCTGGGACTGGATGAAAACTACTGTGTCCAGTGGAGCTACTGCCATTTGGAATGTTGTAACCGGAGTCTGGAATAACATCAAAGCTGTGACGGTTGGTATTTTTTCAGGCGTATGGAATTGGCTTGTAACTCTCTGGGATAACGTTGTTGGAACTGTTACAGGGGCCGGAAGTAGGATATTTGGCGCTGTATCTGGCGCATGGAATAATGTCAAGACAGGGATATCAACAGCAATGGAGGCGGTTAAAACTACGATGTCCAATGCATGGGGGTTTATTGTTGGGGCGGTTTCTGGTGTCGGTGACAGCATAAAAACAAAATTGACGGGTGCATGGGATGGAGTCAAGTCAACGTTTATAAATGCCATTAACTGGATTATTGGAAAGTATAATTCAATGATCGGCAAACTAAACTCGGTGTCAATCAAAAATCCGTTTACCGGTGAAGAGATAGTGGGGATTAATATTAAGCCCATTGCGCCAATCGACGGTAGTCACGCTAACGGGTTGAGCAATGTGCCGTGGGACGGTTATATCGCAGAACTGCATAAAGACGAACGTGTCCTGACCGCTGATGAAAACGAGAAGTATTCCCGGTATACTCCTGAAACGGCCCCGGCCCGCACCAGTAGCAATCAGAAAATAAATATCACTGCTCCCTCCATAACAATTACAGTTCAGGGCAATGCAGATACTAAAACAGCGCAACAAATTGGCAGTATTGTTGACCAAAAGTTGCAGGACTTTTTAGAATCGGCATCCCGGATCATGGGGGTGGAAATCAGTGGCGCTAATTAACGGGATGTACATCACTGTTCAAAGCGAGTCGCCTAGCTTTCCGGTGACGGTCACGGAGCAGCCGGTTGAAAAGGGAATCAACCTGATTGACCATATACAGGCCCAAGCCCGAACTCTGTCCATCTCCGGAATTATTGCCGGGACAAAGGCGGCGAAGACGCGGGCAGATATCATATCGGTCAAGGACAAAGGACAGATTGTCAGCTATGTCGGCCGCAATGGCTTTGTCGGCGTGATTACGGATTTCTCCACATCCACCGATTACACGACCGCCGACGGTATGACTTTTTCGATGGAGCTGCGAGAGGTTCGTATTGCTGCCGCCTCTTACGTCGATACGTTGCCGCCACCGATTAAGTCCCAGGCAGCGCCAATTGTCAACAGTGGGACAAAGCAGACTAAGGACAAGGACAAGGACAAGGACAAGGACAAGGGGGCGGGAAAAGGTAAGGGGAAGGAAACGGGCAAGGACAAGGACAAGGACAAGGTTGAAAAGGTCAAATTCAAGTCCGGGAGCAAGTGGGGGACAGGCAACATCAAGTGAGGTGAGTTATGGAATACATTGAAGTGGAGAAAGACCTTATCCCGTATCGGTTTGAACTTTCCCTGGCGGATGAAGCATTCACCTTTGAGGTGCATTACAACTCCAGTTACGATTTCTTTACGGTGGATCTGACCAAGGATGGAGAAACCCTGGTCTTTGGGGAGAAGCTGGTGTACGGTCAGACACTCTTTTATGACGTCCAGGATAACCGTTTCCCGAAAATCCCGATTGTCCCGTTTGATCTGTCAGAGCATAGCAGTGTCGTAACCTGGGGGACGCTCGGCGTGAGCGTCTTTTTATATTTGCTCCTGGAGGATGAGGCCGATGGCTAAAACAAACTTTGGTCGTGTCGCGGAGATCATGACGGGGAATATGTCGTTCGCACTGGCTAAATACAGCATAGAGGGCACGGTGCCGTTCGATAACGATGCCTTACCGAACGAATCGGAACTGCGGCTCTGGAATCTGGCGCAGACCACCATTAATAACCTCAAGCGTAACGGGGTGCTGATGGTCAATGCGGGCTATACCGGGGATATTGGCCTGATTCTCCACGGCCGTATATCGGCGGTACGGACGCGCTGGGAAGGCGTGGACAAGGTAACCACCATTAATGTGCTGGACAGCGAAGACCTGGGCAAACGGGAAGTTACCGAAATTGCCTTTGCCAAGGGGACCCTTGCCAGTGCGATTATCAAGCAGATGGCCGGATACATCGGCCTGCCGGTGGCGCAAATGTCGCTGAACCATGATTACCGATACCAAGACGGATACACTGCCAAAGGCAAGGTAACGGACATCATTACCGAAGTCTGCAAGGACTGCGGCACATCGGTCTATATCAATCAGAGCAAGCTTTATGTCCGCAACCTGCGCAGCGGCGCGGATGCGGTCTTTGCGCTATCTCCGGCGACCGGGTTGATTGGTAGCCCGGAGTACTTCGAGGATAACGGCCATAAGGGGTATAAGATTCAAGCGCAGTTACAGCGGCGGATTACCACGGCTTCCGTCATTAACCTAACTTGCCGCGAGTGGTCGGGAAAGCTGTATGTCCGCAGCGGGAGCCACAAGTTTTCTAATACAGGCGACTTTATAACAGAGGTGGAGGCGATTATGTGAGCAAGACAGACCCAGCGGGAGCGCTGGCCAATATCCTGAGAGGGCATGGATCAAAGCAAGCGGACGGCATCAATGTGGCTCTGCCTTGTAAGGTGATTACCTTTGACCCGGTGACGCTGACCGCCTCTGTTCAGCCGTTACTTAAGTTGTTCGGCAGTGATCCAGCACAGATTATGTCCGTGCCGGTGGCCGGGCACAAGGTCAAGTTTGAGCTTGACCTTGGCGGCGGGGCGCAGCCCTTTGAAACGGTTATGCGCCCGGCATTGTCTCCAGGGGATACCGTGTATGTAGTCTGTGCGGACGCTGAAATCAGGAATACCCTGTCTGGCCGTGTGGCTGCGCCAGACTCCAGCCGTCGGCACAGCCGAATGGATGCCGTCATTGTGGGGGTGATGCCGTGTTCACTATAAAGCTTGATGATACTGGAGATATTGCCCTTCAATCGGGGCAACTGCAAATGATATCCGGTCCGGACGAAATCGCTCAGTCCTGCCGGTTAATCCTGGGGGTGCAAAAGGGCGAATGGTTCCTTAACCCGGAGCTGGGGATTGATCATAAGAAATTCTTGGGCAAGGGAGTTTCCCGCGATGAAATGCAGGATGAAATCATTTCTGGTCTGCTTCAGGAGCCGAGGATTCAGAGTGTGGATGCGATAGAGTTTAGTTTTAACCGGCAGCTCCGGCAGCTTATCGTATCTTTTACGGCGACGGGCACCAATGGGGAAGTCATAACCATGGAGGGGGTGGAAATCGGTGGATGAACAGGGATTTAAGCGCCAGCGGTTCGCGGAGATCCTGGCTGATGTCGAGGACAAGGCGAAGGAAGTATTTGGCGAAGAGCTGGACACCGCCGAAAAATCGCCCATGGGGATGATCCTGCGTTTGTTTGCTTGGCATTTAGGCAAGGCAGACGAACGTCTGGAGGATGTTTATAATTCTGCTTCAATCAATGCGTCAACCGGTGCCAGCCTTTACAAGCTGGGCGGCAATGACGGACTATCCGTATATAGTGAGGAATATGCTTCCGGCTTCATCGCTGTCACCGGGACGCCGGGCTATGAGCTGCTTGCTGGATTCCTGGTTGCTACAGCATCCGGTATCCGGTTTGAAACCATCAATACGGTCACGCTGTCGTCCGAAGGAACGGGCACCGTTGAAATCATGGCCGTGGAGATGGGGGCATCCGGTAATGTTCCGGCCGGGACAGTAACGGTTGTCGTCAATCCGAATCCAGATATCATGTCTGTCACTAATGCCCAGCAGACCCAGGATGGCCGGGACCGGGAAACGGATGCTGCATTCCGGGAGCGCGTGCTTCAGCGGCGGCAGAATCCGGGCACCAGCGGAAACAAAGCGGATTACCTGAGATGGAGCCGGGAGGTTCCAGGCGTAGGAGCTGCGAAGGTATTCCCGTTGTGGGCCGGTCCAAAAACGGTCAAGGTGGTTATTGCCGATGCTGATAAGCTCCCCGCCTCTTCACTGCTGGTCTCCCAGGTTCAGCGGTACATCGATCCCGATCCAGGGCAGGGGGAAGGGACCGCGCCCATAGGGGCCGTTGTGACGGTGGCTGCTGCGGTTGCCAAGACTATCAATATATCCGCGACAGTTGTATTGGCAGCCGGGTACACCTTGCAATCGGTGCATGATGCGTTCCTGCTGAAAGTCGAGGATTGGCGGGGAAAAGCATCCTTCAGCGTCACCTATGTCAGTCATGCCGTAATCGGGGCGCTGCTGCTGGGCACGGACGGAATTATCGATTACTCCGAACTCACCTTAAACGGCGGCGCTGGAAATGTTCCGTTGAGCGCTGAAGAAGTGCCGGTTATTGGTGTAGTGGAATTGGAGGTGTAGCAGGTGTCGTACCCAGACAGTATTGACAGGTTTTCCGAGAAGCTGAACAAGAGCCTGACCGGAAACCCGTATGTGATCGAAGAACGGATTCCCCTGGTTGCAGGCAGTTATAACGGGGAATTACGGCATGACAATATTAACAATTCGACGATCCGGGTATTTACCGGGTCACGCTTCACTGGTACCGAAATCACGAATTGGACCTTATCCGTTCCAAGCGCAACCCCGTGGCGTAGGTCGATCAAAATATTTTCCGGTGTGCCCGAGGTCTATGTGACCTATGAGACGCCGGGGGACACCGTAGAAGCCGACGATATCAATGCGGTGCAGGCGTCCATCACGGCCACACAGACCGAGATGGAGCGGTATAAGGCCAGCGGCCGGATTGACGGCGGATCATTCGAGAGAGAGGTGTAACATGGCACAAACGATTCAATTGAAACGGGGCACACGGGCGGAACTGTCCACCTATGGGGCGCTGAAGGCCGGGGAAATGGGTTTTTGCACGGACACTAAGGAAATTTACATCGGAGACGGCACATCTAATTCCATGGTCGGCCGGGCGCTGTCCGGTCCTGAAGCCTCCCGTCCGGCGGCGGCATCCGTGGGCCGTCTGTATTATGTCAGCAGCGGGAGTAACATTGGATATCTGTATTTCGACGACGGAAGCACATGGCGCAGGGTCAACGCGCAGAAGTTAACCGACCTAACCGGCACCGTGGATGATATTGCCGACGGAAGCACATACGCCAAGCTGCTGAAGGCGGACGTCACCGCAGGGCACCCGAATAAAGTGTCCGACGGCACGAACACCAAGACCGCCGCAGAAATCGCCACACATATCAACGATGCCGCGAGGCACCGCCTAATCAATGACAGCGGCGCGGCCATTACAGACCTTTGGTCTGCACAAAAAATCAAAAACGAAATTGAGCTGGCGAAGCATAATATCGAGCCGCAGGCATCGGTGAAGGATCAGAACCTGACTGCCCCGCCTGCAAGCCCAGCAGAAGCCGACCGTTATATCATCCCTTCCGGCGCGACCGGGGTCTGGGCGGGTAAAACGAATCAGATTGCGGAGTATGCCTCCGGGGCCTGGGCCTATTATGTTCCGGCCGTCGGCTGGACGGCCTATGTGGACGATGAACAGAAGATTTATAGCTGGAACGGGAGTGCCTGGGTGCGAACCGGTGGAGCGCTTCAGACGATTACAGCGGGGAACGGGTTAACCGGCGGTGGGCAGGCGGACAGTGTGACGCTGACCGTCGGGGCGGGCAATGGTATTGTGGTCGGCTCAACCAGTGTCGCGGCCAAGCCGGGCAAGGGTATCCTGGTCAACGGGACAGGCATTGAGGCCAACATAGACGGTGACAGCATTGTCTATGATGCGGCCAACGGCAACCGGCTGACGGTCGGCGCTATCGACGGCGGAACATTCTAGGAGGCGGTGACCATGGCACGGAAGACATTAATTCAAATTCGGCGCGGTCTGGAATCAGCCATCGGCACACTGGCCGTCGGGGAGCTGGGGTTCTGCACGGATACCAGCAAGTTATATATCGGTTCAGCCTCCGGCAATGTGCTGCTGGTGGCCGCGCAGACGTCGGGTGATATGCTCAAAAGCATCTATGACACGAATAATGACGGGAAAGTAGACTATGCCAACAATGCAGACGCTATTCCGTGGACGGGCGTCTCAGGTAAGCCGTCCACCTTCCCGCCTGCGGCGCACACGCACTCCGAGTACATGAGCAAAGGCCCTGTGACCTGGGACTTGCTCCGGGGGGTGTGATGGATGGCCTACGGTGAGTCGCTGTACAGTACGTTACTTTACACGGAAGAAACGGTTCCGCCCACCCCGGAGCCTGGGCTAATTCCCGATATCAGTAAGCAACTGCCGGATGTGTACAATAAGCGGGATAAGCTCCGGCAGCTCCTAGACATTCTGTCTGAGCAGATCGGGAGGGCGAACGCGAGGGCCGAAGAGGTGAGACAGCAGAATGCGGTTGATACCGCCACCTGGAGCCTGTCACGGTGGGAATCTGAGCTTGGATTAGCCGTTGACCCGTCAAAATCTCTCATTACCCGGCGGGAAATCATCAAGGCCAAGCTGCGGGGCATTGGCACCACCACTCCACAAATGATCCAGCGGACAGCCTCCGCCTTTTCGGGCGGCGACGTTTTGGTCGAAGAGGTTCCGGGAGAATACCGGTTCATTGTCCGGTTTGTTGGAGTGTTAGGGATTCCGCCCAACATGGCCGGACTGATTCAGATTTTGGAAGAGATCAAACCGGCGCACCTTGCCTATGGATTTGCCTACTCTTATACGTACTGGGAGGCGGTAAAGTCATTGTTGTGGAGCGAGGTAAAAGCGAAGACCTGGAATGAATTGAGGACATACGGATAGGGGGCACGACATGAAGACGACAAGCAATTTGGGGCTGAAGAAGCCTGAAGGAACCGATTTAGTAGATATTGACGATTTAAATGCAAACGCCGACATCCTGGATACATCGGTTAAAGCCCTCCAGGATCATGCTGCCGATACTACCCGACATATCACGGAAACGGAGAGAAATACCTGGAATGCCAAGGCTTCGACCGCCGCCGCCACTACAGCAGCAGCGGGGCTTATGTCTGCTAGTGATAAGTCCAAACTGGATGGCGTAGCGAACAACGCAAACAACTATACCCACCCTTCAACACATCCACCGGGTATCATTGTCCAGGACGCAAGCAATCGCTTTGTTACGGATGCGGAAAAATCAACCTGGAATGCCAAGGCTTCGACAACCGTAGCCACTACAGGTGCGGCCGGGCTGATGTCTGCCGGGGATAAATCCAAGCTGGACGGTGTAGCAACCAACGCAAACAACTATACTCATCCGTCCACACATCCACCGGGCATCATTGTCCAGGACGCAAGCAATCGCTTTGTGAGCGACAGCGAAAAGGCTGCTTGGAATGGCAAGGCCAATCTTGCGACCACGCCGCAACAGACCACGGCGGATGTCACCTACTATGTCCGTACAGACGGCAACGACGCCAATACGGGGCTTGCTAATACGGCGGGCGGGGCATTTAAAACTATTGCAAAAGCGGTAAGTATGATTCCGATCGTTGTAAATCATACCTTTACTATTAATGTTGGTGCGGGGACATATAATGAGGATGTCTATATCGGTGGTCAGAGCGGCAAGGGAGAAATAAAATTACTAGGTTCGGCGGTTCAGGCAACAACGCATATTATTTCCGGCATAAGCCTGACAAGAATATCATGCCGAGCTGAAGTGTCTGGATTCGTTTTCAATAGACCGAGCTGGAATGGGGCATTTAGTTGTATTGAGGTTGTATTTTCTAAGTGTGTCATTTCCTCAGTGGCTAATGATTCTGCTTTTTTGGCTAACTGCTCAAAGGTATATTTAATCAATTGTTCAATCAATAACAGAAATCCGGCTGTTTACGCTACGGTAAATAGCGAGGTGTTAGTACAAAGCTGTACGGGTTCAGGTAATGGGTATATGATTACATGTGCTTACAACAGCAGATTAACTTTAGATGCTTGTTCTATTGGGTCCACTAATAAATACGCAACGTTTGCTGGTGGTATTGTTGTGGACGAAGCAAACGGTATTATTAACCCATGGGGAGATAATACACCAGATAGTCGCACGTTTATAGATGCGCTTGGCACTTCTCAAAACATAACTGAATCGGTTATGACCAAAGTTCAGTTTCCGAGTATAGCTGTAGATTTGTTGGGCGAATTTTCTGCAAGTAAATTTACGGCAGCAAAAACCGGTCAATATTTAATTTGTGCTTGTGTTATTCTGAACGGGTTTGCAACGGATTCAATGATAGATTTAACAATATTTTTAAATGGTACGGTGTCGGCTAAGACTGTAAGGTCTGCAATGCGTATCGGTGCCCAAACTGCTCATTTGTCTATACCCGTAAGGCTGGGAGCTGGTTCGACAATCGAAATATATATTAATGCTTCATCGAATGGCACTATAGGTAGCGCGGATGGGGCAAGAACATTTTTATCTATCCAGAGGGAGGCATAATAATGAACATAGCACTAGCAATTATGCACCTATACCCGGACGCTATCCCGTTCCGGGATTTTGTCGTGCAGAACAACGGCCCGGAGCCGGAGCTGCGACCCGGTGCCGAAGAGAAGGGCCGCATCCGCTATGAGATCAAACCGCCGGAAGACGGTGAGGAGCCGCAGGAAGGCGTTCACTACCGTTACGGCATCGACTATAACCTACTGACCGAGGGCGAGGATTACGACCTGATAGAGCGCGGCCCACATATCGCCGTCTGGAACCTGGCCGCGCCGCAGCCCACGGAAGCGGAGCTACAGACAGCCTGGGAAGCATACCAGGAAGCTGTGGCCAACAAGCCGCCGGAGCTGACGGAGATTGAGCAATTGCGGATGGATAACGCCGGGTTGCTGCTGGAGCTGGCGCAGACACAGGCGCGGCAGGATCAGGCCGAGCAGGATCAAGCGGCCCTGGTCCTCAGCCTTGTGATGGGAGGTGTATTGTAATGGACTGGTATACACTCATTAAGCGGTACTACGCCGGAGGGTTTTATACATCGGCACAGGTGCAGGTATTTGTCACCGCAAAAAAGATTACAGCCGAGCAGGCTACAGAGATCACAGCAGACGCCGAATAGCAGGCGTTTTTATTTTGCCCCTGGACTTGTATCCGGGGGCTTTTTATCACCAATAGAGATGAGGGGGAGGGGTAGGGCATGGATATTGAGTTGACATCGCTCTTGTCAGCGCTTGGGGTTATCAGTGCGGTATCGCTAGGGTGGCTTGGCAGGGCGAGCGTGGCGAAAAAGGAGACTGAGCTGCGGGCAGGCTCCGGCGCTGTTATGCGTGCTGATATGGATTACATCAAGCGAGGGGTGGATGATATCCGGGTCGATGTTCGTGCACAGGGGCAGCGGACAGACGCCCTAGCAGAGCGCGTGACGCGGGTTGAAGAGTCAGCAAAACAAGCTCATAAGCGCTTGGACAAAATCGATGAATAGGGGGATTGGATTATGGAATGGAATGCTGTATCGAGTTTTATCAAGCCAGAGCTGCTGCTGGTGCTTGTTGTCTGCTGGGTGATCGGATATGTCCTTAAACAGACACCGCGCGTGCCGGACTGGACTATTATTTATATCGTGACGCTGATTGCTATTATTGTGGTTTGTCTGATGCTGGGGCTATCCCCGGATAGCGTATTGCAGGGCATTTTATGCGGTGCCGTGGCGGTTTATGGCAACCAATTGGTCAAACAGACACGGAAGGGGGCGGGTGAGTGATGTCTTACACATTGGAGCAGGTAAAGGCCAAGTCCGCCGCCCGCCTGTCCGGGCTTCAGCCGGTCGTCCGGCAGGTGGCCGAGGCACTAATAGAATTCGCCTATGCTCACGGCGTTCCTATCGTTATCACGCAGGGGCTGCGGACGATACCGGAGCAGGACGGTCTATATGCCCAGGGCCGGACCAAGCCCGGGCAGATTGTGACTAATGCCAAGGGAGGCTACAGCTATCATAATTTTGGGGTTGCGATTGACTTCGCGCTGCTGCTCCCTGGCGGTGGCGTGAGCTGGGATATGAAGCGCGACGGTGACGGTGACGGTATTGCCGATTGGCAGGAAGTGGTTGACGCCGCGAAGCGTCTGGGCTGGGAGTGGGGCGGGGATTGGACTAGCTTCAAGGACTATCCGCATTTTCAGATTGACTTCGGGCTGAGTACTGCCGATTACCGCGCGGGCAAACGACCTACATCTGCACAGTTGGCTAATGCTTTAGGGAAGATTACGAAAACACAGGAGGATGAAGAGATGACAGCAGAAGAGAAGAAGCAGTTTGAATCTATGGCATTACTGATTAAGGGGCAAGCGGAGGTTACACAGTCCTTGACTAAGCGTGTGAAGGAATTGGAGGCTGCGGCCAAGCTGAAGGAAATCCCTAAGTGGGCACTACCAGCCTGTGAGGCTGCGGAGGATGCGGGCTATCTGGACACTACTGCAAACGGCAGCTATGACTTCTATCGGATGGTAACCATCCTATTCCGTGCTGGAGTATTTAAGTAGAACACAAAAGAAGCCCGTCAACCTTAACTGGTCGGCGGGCTTTTTTTTACGTTGTATGGCAAATGAGACCATTGCTAAAAACTTATTCTCAGGCATATAATACAAACGAATGTTCTTATTGGGAGGCGGAAACGATGAACGGAAATATGCTAACGCCCGAGGAGCTGACGATGGTACGGGACCTTATCCTACTCCCTTACCTGGATACGATGGTAAGCAAGAGTCTGAAGGAAGTGGAGCTATCTAGCAACGTCTTGAATAGGACCTACATAACAGCAGGCCGGTATATACAAAAGCGGATCATTCAGGACGCTTACCAGTTACGCCAGCAGCTTAAGCAGCGAAACATAAAGGTAGTGGAGGACATTCAGGAAGACTTTGTTACATACAACATGATTTACTTCAGGGGCTATCAGCAACGGTTCGGACTTACTCGGGATGTGATGCGAACGGAGATAAGCTTGCGCCTGACTCGGTACACTGCGGAGCTGGCCGAAGCATTACGAGCTTAAGTATGAACGCCCTGCTGACCGTATTGGTCGCAGGGCGTTCATTTATATTTTTATTATTTTAAATTATCTATAGCGTATTTCGCCTCTTGCTTGGTGAATTTTTCCCCATATTCAGAAATCAACTGATCGTAAATAGCTGAATCTGACATACTCATTTCTTTTGCATACATTTCTGCTTTTTTTAATGCATTTTCTTTCCAATCGAATTTAATGTTATCTATTGCATATTGAGCGGCTTCTTTTGGGAAATTTTCTCCATATTCAGAAGTTAGTTGATCGTAAATACCTGCCTTTGACATATTCATGCTATCCGCATACATTTCCGCTTTTTCTAATGCTGCCTTATGTTCCCTAGGGACGCTGTCCTCTTTTGCTTTGGCCTCAGCCTTAAGTTTAGCTTTGGCTTCCGCTTCTTCTTTTTCTTTTTTCTCTGCTTCAGCCTTTATAGTTGCTTCCTCTGCGGCTTTCTTTTCTTCTTCAGTCAATACTGCCGGGGTTGCTGTAGGGGCTATAGTTGCCTCGGCCGCTACAGCCTTAGCTGGTTCAGAGGCCGCTGCATCGTCTTTATCTTTACCCATGTTTCCAATACCAGCAAAAACGATTATCAATACAACCCAAAACCACCATTTTTTATAAATCGGCTTTTTCAATTCTTTTCCCCCTAATTCTGATAATAATTTCAATTTATTCTACCAGAATTAGGGATGGTAATCTATGTATTTTGCTAAGAAGAATATATAAAGTATCAGGTCAATGTAGTGTGCATTGTTTTATTCGGGTTGACGGAAGTATGCTCGACGATCACCTTCGACTCCCCTGCATGCTGAGGCAGCGTGAAATTCTCCTTCGCCCGTGCCCAGGCTTGCCAATCCAGATACATATTAATAAATCCCGGACCGGCAACCTCAGTTCTCAGCACCAGTCCGTGAACAGAGCCCGATGCTTCGAGCTCGGCGACGATCAGCCTGGCGATAACCAGTGGAGCTTTGCGCAAAGGGCGGGCGAGCTGCATGGCGATATTGCTGGAATAATCCCCGTGGTCGGCACTCGCCGGCTGCTCAAGGGCAACATTGACTTCAGCGATAGCAGGTACGCCCAGGGATAGTGCGATTGTGTGAACAGACTGCTTCAGGCTTTCTTGAATGAGCTCACTTAACATTGGCATGAATAACAACCTCCTGAATAAAATAACGACAAAAAAAGCCTTCATCTCCTAAGAGACGAGGCTTGTGCGCTCGCGGTACCACTCTCGTTGCTAAAGCCTTACGGTTTAGCCACCTTACAGGTTAACGGTCCTCGGCCGGGGCTTCCTACTACAAGGTTCAGAAGTCCATCTCACGGGTGCGCTTCATGGTTCTAATCTGTACCGGCTTTCACTTTTCCGGCTCGCTGGGGACTAGATATAAGACCATTACTCTCCCGGTCATCGATTGAATATGGATTTGTATCAGTATAGCGAATTTCTGGGAGAAAGCAAGAGCGGATTACCGTGCAGCAGAAGCCCAACCGTTAAGAATCACACGTCACTAGGCGCACCTGTCAGGTTCTTGATGTCCGTTGAACCATAAATCAGCAGCATAATTACAATGACCAGCAGGATCCCGCCGGCAAATTCTTCTCCGTCAAAACTGTCCATAACCCCGTCCCTCCCTTTCACTTCCGGATGTGTTCAGGTGTTTTCGGCTTTCTTTTTCAAAGCGGTCATGATCTCGTTCAGCGTCAGGCTGCTGTTGTCATCGAGGAAGCTGACCAGCTTATCGACATTGTCACTACTTAGCTCGCTTAGGGTTTTATATTTGCCTACCAGACTGACGAACATCGACGCGTCTGTGTACATCTGGATAGAGTCTACTTTCAGCTTGCCGGTCAATAGAAGTGCAGCTACGGCGAATTCAAGCCCTTTAGGGGTCTGGGTTTTGGAGCTGGACGGTGTTTTTTTGGCGGCGGGCCTCTTTCCTTTTCCTGCAGGGGGCATGGGAGTCCCTTCTTCCGTTCGGCGTTCGTATACATAAAAGTGCAGCGCATGGGCGGTCTTTCCTTATTCAAGGATATGCGTGCCTGCAGTCATTGGTGAATAGGCTCAGGCCTGTGTCCACACCGTTACAGGAAAGTCCGAATATGAATATATCGTACTTTGACACTAGAACTTCAAGGGAGGACGAGACAGGATGGCGATTTTGTCAACAGGACCGATAGAGAACAATGCCGTTTCGGGAGTCAGACCTACGCAGACAGTGACGGTAAGAGTGGTCAAGCGGAGTGCTCCAGGCAGCACCTCTATTAGTATTCAGGGATACGTGCTGGGCGCTACCAGAACGCTGTATGTCAGTGAGGTGATTGATGTTGCTCCGAATCAGGTGGTGACCCGGGATTATTTTGCTGATCTGAATGCCTATGAATTTGTGTTCATCACTGGAGAAGTGGACGAAGATGAGATTGGAATATCCGTGTGGGGCAAGACATCAACCGGCCAGCTGGTGAATGCACACCGTGTAGTGACGCATGAGAAATTAAGCTCAGACGTATAGAGGATTAGGTATTATTCCGGACTTTCCGGTTGTGAAATGAAACAGGGACCTTGCAGAGCTGCTCGCTCAGAAGGTCCCTGTTTATATTGTTCAACTCAGATGGAGAGGATCTCGCGGATGTCCTGCTCGCTGAGGCTCGACAACGCCTCCTGTCCCGGCTGGATTACCTCGTCAATCAGGTTTTTCTTCTTCTGCTGCAGCTCGTACATCTTATCCTCTACGGTACCCTGGGCTACCAGGCGGATAACCTGGACGATTTTTTTCTGCCCGATCCGGTGGGCGCGGTCGGCGGCCTGCTGCTCGACAGCAGGGTTCCACCACAGGTCGTAGAGAATGACCGTGTCGGCACCGGTCAGGTTGAGGCCGGTGCCGCCCGCCTTCAGCGAGATCAGGAACAGGTCGCGCTCGCATTCATTGAAACGGCTGCATAGCTCAACCCGCTGGGAGGCCGGGGTCTGTCCGTCCAGATAGAAATGAGGAATCCCGAGCAGCGCCAGCTCGCGCCCGATCATACCGAGCATCTGCGTGAACTGCGAGAAGATCAGCATCCGTTTGCCGGAGCTGCGGCATTCGTCGATGATCTCCAGCAGCTGCTCGAATTTGCCGGAGCCGCCGGTATATCCGTCCACGAACAGGGCCGGATGGCAGCACAGCTGGCGCAGCCGGGTCAGTCCGGCCAGCACCTTGATCCGGCCGTTGCCGAAGCTGTCGCTGTCCAGATGCTTGAGCGCTTCTTTGCGCAGGCGGGCCAGATAGGCGACATAGAGCCGTTTCTGCTCCGGCAGCAGCTCGGAGGCCTGGAGGGACTCGATTTTATCCGGCAGCTCCTTCAGCACATCACTCTTCAGGCGGCGCAGGAGGAAGGGACGGGCTCGCCTGGCTACCGTCTCCCGGGGAAGGTCATGGAAGGCCTTCTTCCCGGGGAACAAGCCGGGGAAGACGACGCTGAAGATCGACCACAGGTCCTCCAGTGTATTCTCCACCGGTGTACCAGTGAGCGCAAAGCGGTAGCGGGTCTGAAGCAGTCTGACCGCCTGCGAAGTCTGAGTCTCATGATTCTTGATCATCTGTGCTTCATCCAGAATAAGCGTATGGAACGACAGCTTGGCATACTCATCCACATCTCTGCGCAGCAGCGGGTACGAGGTGATGATGACATCATGCCCGGCCGTGTTCCGCAGAGCCCGGCTGCGCTCACCGGCGTTGCCGTCGGCAATGACTGCCTGCAGCTCCGGGGCGAAGCGCTTCAGCTCGTTAAGCCAGTTATAGAGCAGGGAGGCAGGCGCGACAATAAGGGCAGGCACACCGCTCTGCCGGATGTCTTCCCGCATCGAGAGCAGGAAGGTGATGCTCTGCAGTGTTTTGCCAAGGCCCATATCGTCCGCCAGAATGCCGCCGAAGCGGTAATGGGCCAGCGTCCTCATCCACTGGAAGCCGTATTGCTGATAATCCCGCAGCACAGAAGCGAGACTCCCGGGTACAGGGAAGTCCAGATTCTCAGGACTCGCCATATTGGCGAGCAGCCGCCGGAAGGAGCGTCCGGTCTCGATGGTCTGCCCCTGGAAGGTGCCTGCATGGAGATGGAGGGCGCGGACCAGCGGCAAGGAGAACTCCGTACTTTGAATATCCACGCTGCGGACGCCGAGCTCGTTCATCAGCGCGATAATTTCCTGGAACTCTGCGGTATCCAGCGGGAGCAGGGCTCCGTCCTTGAGCCGGTGATATTTACGCTTTTCCTGGAGCGACTTAAGGACCTCTGTAATGTCCTTCTCTGTGATGCCCTCCATGGCGAACTTGAAGTCCAGCCAGTCGGTCTTCTCGTTCCAGCTCAGGCTGACCTTGGGCGCTGCATGCTCCGTAAGCACCCGATCCTTGACCGCAGTGGTAGCATAGACCTGAAGCAGCGGCTCCAGCAGCGGGATGGTATGGTGCAGGAAGTCGAATTCCCCGTCCTCGTCACGCATGATATATCCGCTCTCCGTCCGTGAGAAGGACTCATGGGCCATCAGGTCCAGAATCCGCCGCTCTGCTTCCCCGTCCCGCATCAGAATGACTTCACTGCTCCGCTCATGCGCCTTCTCCTCCAGCGGATTGATGACAATTCCGCCGTACTGGAATTCCAGCCCGGCCAGCAGCCGGTCCCTTACCCGGTCCAGGTAGAGTCTGGCGTGAAGCTGGGTCTGGACGATCCGGTCCGCAATGGTGTCGGCAATGCTCACCCTGCCCAGCTTCTTCAGCCCGGGGATGACGGTTTCCATGAAGGGCTCCATCTGCTCAGGCGCAATCGCCAGGCTATCCCGCCGGCTGCCGCTGAGCACCCGCTTCAGCTCGGAGAGCCGCCCGCATTCCTGCGCCGGGAGCTTCAGCAGTCTGCCTTCGGTCAAGACCAGCCCGTAGCTCTCCAGAATCATAAGCTGTTCAAGCCCCCGGACATCCAGCCGGTAGCCGTCCTCCTGTGCCTGGTCGAACTGGAAGCTGAGCGGCAGCGGCTCCTCCGAGAGGGACAAGCGGTCCAGCAGAAGCTGTCCATGCTGAAGGCGGACGGCAGGCGCAGCTTCTAATAGGGGGTACAGACTCTCCCAGAAAAAAGGGGCCACAGGCAGCAGCCGGTCGTTCCCTGCATTGTTAGTGCGGGAACCATACGGGCTGGTGAGACTGTGGTAGACCTTCTCATTCAGCATGATCTCAATCAGCTTCTGCAGGACCTCATTATCCTCCTTGGAGAAGCTGTGCAGGGCGGGATCATAGCTGAAATGCGCTGTGAATTCAAAAGGCTCGCCCCGGTGCACCTGCTCCAAAAAAGGTCTAATCTTCTGCACGATATAAAGACGCTTAGGACCAAGCTTCACTTCCATCCCAAGCATGGTACTGCCGTAGTTGAAGTTGAAGGGCCGGCAGATGAACTCGACCTGGAGCGGTGTCCGCAGATCGATATACGTGCCTGCACCGCTTGGCCGCTGCCGCCCTCCGGTGAATATTCCGAGCATGCTGCTCACCAGCTGCCGGTCTCCGCTGCGTTCCCTCTGCTCTGCCCCGGAAGGGGCGGAGCTGCCTTGCGCCAGCGGCAGACTGCCTGTCCTTGCGGGATAAGCCTCCTCCGCATCTGCCTGCATATCCTCAGCCTGTTCAGCTCCGGCAGCCTGGCTGCGGTAGAGGACCGTCACCAGCACTGCCGCAATATGCTTGCAGAAGGGTCCGCCGCGATAGTACGCCGGGCAGGTACATTCCCCCTGCACATCCCCGTCACTGTCGATAATCAGCGCAATCTCATGGCTCTCCAGTCCATGGACCTCAGCGCGGTATTTAGAATATTCGTCTTCCTCGTTATGCTCCGTATAGACAAGGTCTACCTTATGGGCATGATAATAAGCCGCTCCCTGGTCAAAAGCGGCATTTCCGCACAGCAGCTTGATTACCCGTTCCGGCACCTGATAACCCACGTATACTCACTTCCTTTTATTGCTTCTGTCTTATCCATTCCCGCCGATCCCGTGCAGAATGAAGCTTATAGTCTGTTCAATCTCTGCCTCATCGTTCCAATCCTGCTCCGGCATCAGCACCAGCCGTACTAGCAGATAGCCGACAATCGCCGAGATCGTAAAGCGTATAATCGCAGGAGTAGGCGCGTCAATCACTTCACCTTGCACCTTGAAATGCTCGGTAATTGCAGTTACACGGGCCAGGACCTGCTCGAAGATATTCTCGGTCAGCTGCTCCTTCAGCGCAGGCTGGAAGGGGATCTCCTGAATGAGAATTTTGACGATTTTCAGATTCCTGCGGACGAACTCCAGCCGGTTCACGATGAAGGCCTTAAGGAAATCCTCATAGCTCCCGAACGGCACATCCAGCACACCGCTGAAGTTGCGCAGCACGAATGGGGCGATCATCCGGCTCATGGTGGGGACCGTGATGGCGAGCAGCAGATCTTTTTTGGTCCGGTAATAACGGAAGATCGTGCCTTCGGCCACGCCCGCCTTCTGGGCGATCTCACTGGTGGCGGCCGCCGAGAATCCCTTCTCTGCAAAAACATCAATCGCCGCCCGCAGAATGGACAGCTGCTTAGGTGTGACCTGCTCCTTCTCGCTGAGATCCAGCAGCTCCTGAACCCACTGGTCTTGCTCCAGCTGCTCCTGATCAGCAGCAGGGTTATTCTCCATTAATAGAACCTCCAGACTCTTGCAGTTCCTCCTAGTGTACCATAGCCCGTTCACCCTTCACATTCTGCGGTGCTTGCGCAGAGCCAACACATTCAGCAGCATGAACAGCAGGGAGAAGCCGATCAGCATGAACACATCCCCGGCGATATCGCTCCAGCCTCTGCCGCGTACCATGATATCCATCAGTGCCTGTGAACCGTAGTACATCGGAGTGGCGAGTCCAATGCGCTGGAGCCAGAGGGGAAGGGTATCCAGCGGAAATAATCCGCTCAGGAAGATCTGCGGCACAATGACGAGGGGGATGAACTGGATCATCTGCAGTTCATTGGCAGCGAACGCCGAGAGCAGGGTGCCGAGGGTCAGCGCCGACATCGACAGCAGCAGTGTCATCAGCAGCACGTAGCCGAAGCTGCCTGTCATCATAATCCCCAGCACCTGGATCGAGAACCAGGAGATCAGCAGGGCCTGAAAGACGGTGAAGATGCCGAAGCCGCAGACATATCCGGTGACGATCTCCCAGCGCTTCAGCGGGGTGGAGAGCAGACGCTCCAGCGTGCCCGTGGTCCGTTCGCGCAGGAAGGAGACACCGGCAATCAGGAAGACAAAGAAGAACACAAACACCCCGATCATAATCGGGCCGAAGCGATCGATCGTCTTCATATCCTCCGCGCCGTAGAGATAGCTGATCTGCGGCTGGAGCTGCCCGCCGCCCGGCGCTTGTGGCTGTAGGCTCTGCGCAGCTTCCTGGAGCGCCATGATCACAGCGCGGTTAGCCGCCGGGTTGCTGCCTTCAAGGACAACAGCAGGAGTGTCTCCTTTCATTGTAAGGAGAGCATCAATGTCTCCCGCCTTCAGGGCGTCCTGCCCGGATGCTTCATCAGCATAGCTGGTAACCTCAGCCTGCTGGGCTTCCAGCGCTGAACTGAACACTGCCGCATCCCCCGAAAAGCCAATTCTAGGCTCATAAGCATCGCTGCCGAACACCAGGCTCATCAGGCTAAGCACCAGCAGAGGAGCGATGAACATCAGCGCCATGGTTCTCCGGTCATGGATGAACTGCTGCAGAATTCTCAGGGTAATGGCCCGGATTCTCATCGGCGTACACCTCCATAATAGAGGAAGGCTTCCTCAATGCTGGCGGCGCCGGTAGCCTGAAGCAGTCCAGCCGGAGTATCGGCCGCCAGCAGTACGCCGTCCCGGATCATCGCCAGCCGGTCACATTTCTCTGCCTCATCCATCACATGCGTGGTCAGGACAATCGTTGTTCCCTTGCGGTTCAGCGCCTTCAGCTCCTTCCAGATCGACTGGCGCAGCACCGGATCGATGCCGACGGTTGGTTCATCCAGCAGCAGCAGCGGCGGCTCGTGCAACAGGGCAATCGCCAGGGACAGCCGGCGCTTCATGCCGCCGGAGTATTGGTCCACCCGCCTCCGCAGATGCTCCTGCAGATTCACCAGTTCCATCACATCCCCAATCCGCCGCGTGCGGTTGCCGCCCTTCAGTCCATAGAGCGCAGCGAAGAACTCCAGATTCTCCTTGGCGCTAAGCTCGGTATACAGGGCATCCGACTGGGCCATATATCCAATTTGCTGGAGCATGGCAAGCTTCGGCATCCGCACCCCCAGCACGGTGACCTCACCGGAGGTTACCTCATCTATGCCCGTAAGCAGCTTGACAAGCGTGGTTTTGCCAGAGCCGGATGGCCCCAGAATCCCGAAGGTCTCTGCCTGATTCACCTGAAGCGTTATATCCTTCAACACCGTTTTATTGCCAAAAGCCCGGTTCACATGAGTAACCGCAATGACAGGTTTTCCCTCATTCACACCAATCTCCTCCATTCCTCACAATAATGAGTGAGCGCTCACTCATTATATTAATGATTTCTTATGTAAAAGTAAAACTCTTTCTGGAAGCGTACAAATTATTTTAAAAAGTAAATAAAATGGTAAGGATTATCCGTTACTCCCACCCTTGATCCGGGTAATAAAAGGGACATCCTATGTTTACCGGCATTCTGAAACCCAATTCACTAAAGGCGGTGGAATTATGGCAGGACATAAGCTGCTCCTTCCTCTAGGCGTGCTGCTGGCTGCGGCTGGACTTAGCGGCTGCGGCGATGCAGACCATTCAGTTGGTGGTGGACGGTTTCATACCTTGGCGGACGAGAAGACGGAGGCAAAACAATATCTGCCGGAGGATCTGCCGATTCCCGAAGGGGCAGGTATTACTTTTACCCAAGGTGAACAGTCAGAGGGGAAGAAATCCTCTATGCTGATCTATCAGACGAAGGAGACTATGGCCGCTCTTGGAACTACATATCAGAAGTATGTAAGAGAGAAGGAGCTGGAACGCGGGACAGAGATTGTGGACAGCCGCAACCTGCTGATTAACGGCAAAGTGAATGGCTCCTATTCGTATTCTATTATTGGCAGCCCCTCGGCTTCAGAGCGCGGCGGGAATGAGATTATCGTGACTTGGATTGTGAATTAACACAGGGTTTACAATAGGCCGGTCCGGGAGGGTTCCCGGGCGGGTCTTTTTTCTATGGGCTTGTAATTATTTTTACAGTTAATATTTCCATAACATTCCTACGCAACAGAATTGACACTCGTAGACGAAAATAACATTAGCAGTTACCTATAGGAAAAGGGTGAATCTAATTGAAGAATAGTAAATGGATCGGCGCGGCTCTGGCTTCTGCACTTCTCGTAACAGGGGGAGCTGTTAGTGTTCTGGCGACAAGCAGCCAAGTAAGTGCCGCAGCTGTCAAGACAGCAGCAGCCGTAGAGGGCAGCATGTCCTGGAATATCAACGGTACGCCGGTTACACTCAGCACAATCAACAGCGGCGGGTACAAGCTCTATTCATTGAGCCAGATAGCCGCAGAGCTGGGAGCAGGACTTGTGCATGGCAGCAGCGGAATCCAGCTCAATGACAGCAAAGGTCTACATAGTGTGCAGCTACAGGCAGGCGTGAAAAGCTATCAGGTTGATGGCGAGACCCTGGAATTTACAGTGGCCCCGGTAGTGCGTAACAGCAAAACGTATGTGGAGCTGACGAAGCTGGTTACGGCGCTTGGCGGTGAGCTGGAGGCCGATGCTCACACGATTCTGAGCTTCGCCCGGCCTGCCGGTTCATTTGACACTCTTCACTGGAGCGCTGACGGCGGCCTGATTGCGAATCAGAGCGACGCTGAATCCACCCTGCTCTATAAATTCACTCAGACTCCAGGTAACTATGATCTGTTCTCTTCCAGCGAAAGTGCGGTGGATTTCGCAGTCTCCGCCGACCAGCAGTGGGGCGCATTCAGCGATGAGACCGGCCAGCTGAAGCTGATCAACTTGTCCACCGGCTTAATCAGTCCGCTCGGCAAGGACACCAGCGTGAAGACAGATATCGTGTGGTCGAGTGACGGCAAGACGCTCTATTTCGTCCAGGGCGACAAGCAGGAGAAGCTGGCACAGATTTCAGTAGAGACCGGAGAGGTCAAGGCTCTGCTTGAAGATAAAGTAGAGAATAAATCGGAGCTTCGCATATCGGCAGACGGCAAAAGCGCAGTGTACATTGTCAACATCACTGGTACCGCCAAGAATGATGCCGACAGCACAGAAGATTCACTTACAGTAGACTTCAGCAAGGCCGGAGAACAGCTCTATAAGCTGGATCTTACTACCAAAGGTGCTAAGCCGGCAGCGTTGACTACTACACCTGACAACAAGCTGTATCCTGAGATTCTGGCAAACGGCAGCGTATCATACCTGAGTGCGGATGCGGACGGCAATGCCGCTAACACGCTAAAGCTGATTACAGCAGATGGTAAAAGCACAGATATCGCCCTCGGTGCAGAGGTGAACTGGTCCACAGAGGTTAGTACGGGCCTCGTAGTCTCCGGGACTACAACGGACGGGAGCACGGTAATCTACTCTATTGCAGGCAGCGCAGCTCCGGTTGAACTGTACCGGACAGCCGAAGATGTATCAGAAGTAGCGGTATCGGCAGACGGCAGCAAGCTGGGGATCATCAGCGACGGCAAGGTACTGGTCATTCAGAACGGCAAAGCGTTGCAACTGTCAGGCTCACCGGAAGTTGCTAATTAATTACAACATTTATCGGCGCACACCGCCGGGAGGAGAATTCAGACATGAAGATATTCAAAAAATTCACAGTTACAGCACTCACCGCGGTGATCGCGGTTACCGCATCCTTTGCAGGGGTGGCCGCAGCAGCGGACAGCCTCAAGGGTAAAATCACCGTTAACGGTTCTACAGCACTGCTTCCGCTGACGCTGCAGGCCGCTAAGGAATTCCAGAAGCTTCACCCTAAAGTGAAGATCGCCGCTTCCGGCAAGGGCTCCGTGACTGGACCGCAGGCCGTGAAGAAAGGTATTGCCGATATCGGAGCCTGCGACTGGGATGCCAGTATTGATGTTCCGGGCTTCAAGGCCTTTGACGGACAAGTGGCCAATAAGGTCGCTGTGATTCCTTTTGCAACCATCGTTAATAAGAATGTCGGAGTCGACAACCTGACTACAGAGCAGCTCAAAGGCATCTACGCCGGTAAAATCACCAACTGGAAAGAGGTCGGCGGATCGGATGCAAACATCGTAGTGATCACCCGTGCCTTCGGCTCCGGGACCCGCGTTAACTATCAGGCCAAGGCGCTGGGCGGCGGAGATATCGTGAAGAAAGAGAAGAACTACAAGGAAACCGGCTCCAGCGGTGACATGAAAACAGCTGTAGGTACAACGCCTAATGCTATCGGATACATCGACCTTGTCTATGTAACGGGCGGCGACATCAAGGCTGTGAAGTTCAACGGTGTGGAAGCTAACACGGATAACGTGATCAACGGCTCATACAAGATCTGGGCTTACGGCTACTACATGACGAACGGCCAGCCGACCGGCGCGACCAAAGAATTCATCGAATATGTACAGAGCAAGAAGTTCCAGCAGGGCTCGCTTAAGAAGCTTAAGTTCATTCCAATCTCTGCTATGCAATCCTAAGATCCTTGAACCAAGCAAGCACAATAGATTGATAGGTAACAGCGGCCAGCTCCGGGATATACGGGGTTGGCCTCTTACAGGAGGGAAAGTATGGGGGCACCGGTTCATAGCCTGACAGCGAAGACACAGACAAGCCTAGAGGAAGTCAAACGTAACACCAAAAGGCACCGCAGACATCTGCTGGGCAACAGCATCTCCCGTTATTATTTCTTATTCAGCATCCTTGCGCTCTGTCTTGTGCTGGGACTAGTTATTGTATTCATTGGCAAAACGGCGCTGCTGCTCTTCACCCGCATCTCCCCGCAGGACTTCTTCTTCTCGTTCAACTGGACGCCGGAAGAGGATGCCTTCGGCGCAGCCGCCTTCATCGTAAATACATTGTCGCTTACCGCGCTGACCCTGGTCATTGCCGTGCCCATCTCGGTTGGGATGGCTGTGCTCTGTGCGGAGATTGCCCCGAAGTGGCTGAAGAGCTTCATCCGTCCGGTACTGGATCTGCTGGTCGGTATTCCTTCTATTGTATATGGCTATCTAGGCTTGACCGTGCTGCTGCCCTTCCTGCGCAGAGTCAGCGGAGAAGGTCTCGGGGACGGACTGCTCGCCGCCGCACTCGTGCTGGCATTGATGGTACTGCCGACCATCTGCCGGATCAGCGATGATGCTATTGTGGCTGTTCCGCGCAAATACCGCGACGCTGCCTATGCGCTCGGTTCGACCCGCCTTCAAGTCATTATGCGCGTCGTGCTGCCCGCTGCCAGCCGGGGCATTATCTCGGCAGTGATTCTGGGCATGACCCGCGCAGTCGGGGAGACCATGGCGGTGGTGATGGTCATCGGCAATACGCCGCAGCTGGCGAAGAGCCTGTTCGCACCCACCTCGGTGTTGACCAGTAATATCGTGATGCAGATTTCCAACGTGGAGTTCGACTCCACCTGGAACTACTCCCTGCATATGATGGCCTTCCTGCTGCTGCTGATCTCGTTTGTACTGATTCTGATTATCCGGCTCCTGGGCCGCAAACGGAGGGATGCCTGATGAACGGATTCACGCGCACACGCCATACGGCCAGAGCCCAGCGGCGTAATAAACTGGCTACCATCGGCTTCTATACGCTGGGCGTTCTGGTCATGCTGCTGATCTTCTGGCTGCTGTTCACCATCCTGAGCAAAGGCTTGCCTTCGCTCAGACCTGATTTCCTGCTCAAGCAGCCGGAGGAGATCGATCCCGGCGGCGGGATTGGTCCCGTCCTGTTCAACTCCTTCTATATCCTGTTCATCTCTCTCTTGATCTCGGTTCCCATCGGGATCGGGGCAGGGATCTATATGGCGGAGTACGCGCCGGATAATGCCTTCACGGGTGCGTTGCGCATCTGCGTGGAATCCCTGGCCTCGGTGCCGTCCATCGTGTTCGGTCTGCTGGGCCTTGCGATCTTCGCCGAGTACTTCGGCGTCGGCCTGACGATCCTCGGCGGGGGAGTCAGCCTGGCGCTGCTGAATCTGCCGATGCTGGCCCGCGTCACGGAGGAAGCGGTGCGAGCGGTTCCCGGCGAGATCCGTGAAGCCGGCTATGCCCTCGGCATGACGAAGTTCCATGTCATCCGCAAGGTCGTCGTGCCGGTAGCCCTTCCGGCCATCGTCACCGGCGTCTGCCTGGTGGCTGGACGCGCCTTCGGGGAGTCGGCGGTCATCCTCCTGACCGCCGGACTCAGCACCTCCGGCGAGATGTGGGACTTCAACCTCTTCTCACCGGGCGAGACTCTGGCTGTGCATCTGTGGTACGTGCAGTCTGAGGCCATTGTAGAGGATGCGCGGCAAATCGCGGATAAGTCTGCTGCCGTGCTGGTCTTTGTCGTGCTGCTGATCAACTTTATGTTCCGCTTCCCGCTGTGGCTGGGCAACCGCCGCCGGGGACGCTGAGACGGATGCAAACGGGTGAATAGAGCTATATCCTGGAAGAACAGGCTGCTCTGCTATGGAAGTTTCATGGCGGGCAGCCTGTTTGCTGTGTAATCGAGGAAGCTTCGGATGGCTCAGAGAAGCGCTGAAACTCACCACTAAATCTCCTGTTTCACAGTCTGGATATGCTATTATTGGACTATAAAATACGCGCAGTCTGGACTAGCCTGTGCCCATTATAAGGACAAGGAGGCAGAACGCTGTGAGCACGCAGAAGACCAACCGCCTAAGCCGAACCGGAAGCAGATGACCGCGTATTCATTGAATCCGGGAAGCTTCCCATGATCGAGTTCCCCGTCTACGGCTGGACCGTCCGGCAGGAACGGGAGGCGGAGGAGCTGCAGCGGGAGTGGGAGAACTGGCTGGACCAAGGGATCACGCCGGTCAGTATGGAGTATCTGAAGGAACGGAACCGGGGCATGATTCTTTTATTTCTGTTCAAAATCCTATGTTCCGGTGACCGGTTGGACGAGAGCGCATGGCATGGACTGCTTCTGGACTGGACGCAATCGCTGATCGGACGCACGCGCGATCCTGTTCTGCTGCAGTGTACCGAATGCGGCAATCCGTTTGTATTCGATCACCTTGATTTTAGCTGCTACCGGGTGGATGGGATTTACTTCCCGGAGAAGTGCGGGCGCTGCAGGAATATGGAGGAAGGCATGCATGAATAGGCAGCAATTGAACAAGAAAGTGGGCGAAATTGTTAAGAAGCTCATTGCAGGGAAAGGGCGTTGTCACTCCCTTGAAGGTCTTTCTCAGACTTGGAGCAGTCAGTCCTGAACAGGTAGAAGAGTGGCGTCTGGGCAAAGTTCCTTATCTGGAACGGGTCCTTCGCGGCAACCTGTCGCAGTTCAACTTCATCCTGTCACTGATCCGTCAGAAGGCACGGGAGCATGAACTGAAGCCATCCCATACCGCTTATGTCAAAAGGGGAAAGGGCCCCAAGCGTCCGCTTCGCTTCTCGAAGACTGGAGATGTAGCGATGGAACAGCGTTATTCTACACATTATGTAACCACGAACCCTGCCCCAGCGGAAACGGAAAAAAGTTCAGGAAATGCTGCGGCAAATATTGAGGCGAATATTGAGGCGCAAATGCTTAATAGTGGGACTTGAACTGCTTCAGGGTGAACGAATAGAATGTAGCCACCAGCTGAGTTATCCGGACTGAGGGGACGCTATTCGTCGAAAAAACCAACTTTTCTGTCCTAAACGGACTCAGAGGACGTTAAAGTGTTCATTCGAGCTGAAAAAGCGGAGAAACGGGTTACTTAACGGCCCCTGAGTCCGCATGACCCTGCGGACAGGCGTGATCCGCCGGAATAAGGGATCTCCAGTCCGCATAGTTTGTGTTTGGTTCCCATCCTCCACTACGACAAGAGTAGTGGTTTCTTTGGAAGTTCATTTCCCGCTCAAACAGCGGAGAGGACGGAACGATTGTGTGAAAGCGGCAGCGTTCGCCTTGGTTTCTGGATTTTTACCGCTAAGGGGAATGAGGAAAATCTGGAAAACACAGCGATTGGAACAACGGTCCGTTCGCGCAGCGTCCACCCAAGCGCCCACATTGATCCTACTCAAAATAAAAGGGGGTTCTCATCCCCAGAACGACAAAACAGCCTTCCCAAAGGAAGGCTGCTGTTTTGACGTCCCGGAAGGGATACAGCCCATTCGGGCTGATTGCGAAGTAGTGCTATCGAAGCTTATGCTCCAACGTCCCCGCTGGCGCTGGGTTCTCATCCCCAGAACGACAAAACAGCCCTCCCGAAGGAAGGCTGCTGTTTTGACGTCCCGGAAGGGATTCGAACCCCCGACCGTGCGCTTAGAAGGCGCATGCTCTATCCAACTGAGCTACCGGGACATGATGACTGACTGAAAAGCAAGCAAAAATTATGTTATCATACATAGTTAACTTTTTCAACTTGTTTTTTTGAAACCGTGCAGGGATATGCTATAATCTACAATTGATTAAGGTTCAGAAGCGATTACAGTTCGGAGAAAAGGAGGTGCCCTCATGAATCAATTCAATTCCCCCGCCAAAGAGAACATCGTGCTGTTTCCCAAGACCCTGGATTACTATCAGATTCAGCTCACAGTTATGCTGGAGAGTGAACGTTACGGGGAGGCGATGGAACTGCTGCGTTTTTTGCTGCAGTGCCAGGGACAGGAAGAGCGGCACTACGAGGAATGGCGGTCGCTGCTGGAATGGCTGGTGGCGGCCTTCCCCTACGCGGCGCAGGGCGGTGACGGGAACGGAGCCCCGGATGCGGAGGAGATGGATCTGGGGGAAGAGGATATGGCCCGGATTCTGGCCAGATCCAAGTTGGAGGAGGATGCGGAGTACCCGGATAAACTGCTGAAGCGGGTCATGAATGAACCGCTGTCCGAAGCGACAGTACTGGCGCTGGAGCAGCTCTCCTACCTGGAGGGGAGCGGGGTAGATGAAGCGCTGACCGGCTGGCTGCAGCAGGCCGAGGTGCATCCGCTGCTGCAATTCCGCACACTGCAGACGTTGCGGCGCAGAGGGGCGCAGGGGGCAATCAGGCTGAGCCGGGGCCATGAGGCTGCTGAGGTGGAGATCGAGACCGTGCCGCTGCAGAACGACGAGTTCCCGCCGCAGATCAGCCAGGTGCTGGAACGGGTGGCTGAGCAGGCGGAGGTGCATGAGCCGACGCTGTATTATTTTGCCCAGGAGCTGTGGGGGCAGTTCGTCATGTCCATCTACGGGACGGCGGATTACCGCAAGCTGCTGGACGGGGAGTATTCGCAGCTGGATATTTGGGCGGGAGCCCTGCACCAGATGGTGTCGGAGAGCCTGAACGGGAACCGCAAAGAAGAGGAAACACGGGGCATGTATGGCATAACGGACAGCATGCGCTTCCAATTTGAGGGGGCCTACCGTTCACTCAGGGGATTCGTAAAGAGTTCTCTACTTGATAAATAAAGTAATGTTGTATATAATATAGTGGTTATTCTGTGCGTGAAATGTTGGACTATTTAAGTAAAAATGTAACCTATTTTTGGAGGGAAAAGTATATTATGAAAGCAACTTGGGAAAAAATAGAGAAGAACCTCGGAGTTCTTGAAGTCGAAGTTGAAGCGGAACGCGTAGCTGCAGCACTCGACAAAGCCTTTAATAAAGTGGTAAAGAAAGCAAACGTACCTGGATTCCGTAAAGGTAAAGTGCCACGGCCGATTTTTGAATCCCGTTTCGGTGTTGAAAGCCTGTATCAGGATGCTATCGACATTCTTCTTCCTGAAGCTTACGGCGAAGCCGTTGAACAGACTGACATCTTCCCTGTAGACCGTCCTGAAGTGGACATCGAGCAATTCGCTAAGGGCCAGCCGTTCATCTTCAAAGCGAAGATCACAGTTAAGCCTGAAGTGAAGCTGGGCGAGTACAAAGGTCTGGAAGTACCAGTACAGAAGGCAGAAGTAACTGACGAAGAGCTGAATGCTGAACTGAAGCGTCTGCAAGAGCGTCACGCTGAGCTTGTTGTTATCGAAGAGGGAGCAGCAGCGAACGGCGACATCACTGTAATTGATTTTGACGGTTCGGTTGACGGCGTTCCTTTCGAAGGCGGACAGGCTGAGCGTCATTCCCTGGAGCTGGGCAGCAATTCCTTCATTCCAGGATTCGAAGAGCAGGTAGTGGGCATGTCTACTGGAGACTTCAAGGATGTTGAAGTAACCTTCCCTGAGACTTATCACGCTGCTGAACTGGCAGGCAAAGCTGCTGTATTCAAAGTGAAGCTGCACGAAATCAAGCGCAAACAGCTTCCTGAGCTGGATGATGAATTCGCCAAGGATGTTAGTGAATTCGACACACTGGAAGAATACAAGGCAGACCTGAAGGCACAGCTCGAATCCCGCAAGCAGGAAGAGCTGAAGAGCGTTCGTGAATCCGCAGTAGTTGACGCAGCAGCAGCAAATGCTGAAGTTGAAATTCCTGAGGCTATGATCGCCAGCGAAGTGGAGAACATGGTTCGTGACTTCGATACCCGTCTTCGCCAGCAGGGCATGAACATGGACATGTTCCTTAGCTTCTCCGGCCAGACCCGTGAAGACCTGCAAGGACAAATGAAGGGCGATGCTGAGAAGCGCGTTCGTAACAACCTTGTTCTGGAAGTTATTGCTAAGGAAGAGAAGATCGCAGTGTCGGAAGAAGAAGTTACGCAAGAGCTGGCTACTATGGCTGAAGCTTACAAGCGTTCTCCTGAAGAAATCCGCAGCATTCTGGCAGCCAATGGTTCCCTGAGCAGCCTGAACGATGAGATCTCCCTGCGCAAGACAATCGAGTTCCTCGTTAGCAACAGCGTGGAAGTTGAAGCTCCGGCAGCACCTGCAGAAGAAGCGGCAGCAGAAGAAGCAAAGGCTGAGTAAGCTTCAATCCCTTACCTAGAACGGCTATCCATTAGCCTCCATAGAGATTTGATAAGGCACGTAAGTTTTTGTTACGTGCCTTATTTTTATCGGGGGCCGGGCGTTTGGTAGTACATATCATGAACCCTTCAATTGGCATTGTCTGTGGAATTGCGTTATAATGGCATGCACATGAACAATGCGGTTTAGGGACCCAGTGAATAAATGACATCCCGCTTTGAACGTGTTAAAATATTTCTGAAACGGAAAGACTAATCTGTATAGAGAAAAGAGGTTGGTGGCATGAGTCTGGTACCAATGGTTGTGGAAACGACAAGCCGGGGAGAACGCTCATACGATATCTATTCCAGATTGCTCAAGGATCGCATCATCTTCCTGAGCAGTGCGATTGACGATGATGTCGCCAATCTGGTTATTGCGCAGTTGCTGTTCCTGGCAGCAGATGACCCCGAAAAAGACATTCACTTGTACCTCAACTCGCCCGGTGGTTCTGTTACAGCCGGCATGGGTATATATGATACGATGCAATATATCAAACCGGATGTTTCAACGATTTGCGTAGGGATGGCAGCCAGTATGGGATCATTGCTCCTGACAGCCGGAGCGCCCGGCAAGAGATATGCGCTGACCAACAGCGAGGTCATGATTCATCAGCCGCTCGGCGGCGTTCAGGGGCAGGCGTCCGACATCTGGATTCACACCGACTGGATTCTCAAGACGAAGCAGAAGCTGAATCAGATTTATGTAGAGCGCACAGGTCAGCCCCTTGACAAAATCGAACGGGATACAGACCGCGATAACTTCATGAGCGCGGAAGAAGCGAAGGAATACGGGCTCATTGACCAGGTACTCTCTTCACCGATCATATCTTAAAGGGGTGGTTAGATGTTTAAATTTAATGATGAAAAAGGGCAGTTGAAATGTTCCTTTTGCGGCAAATCACAAGAGCAGGTTCGTAAGCTCGTAGCGGGACCTGGCGTTTATATATGTGACGAATGCATCGAGCTATGCACAGAGATTGTGGAAGAGGAGCTTGGCCACGAGGAAGAGCTGGATATGAAGGATATTCCGAAACCGAAGGAAATCCGCGATATCTTGGACCAATATGTTATCGGCCAGGAGCAAGCGAAGAAATCGCTCTCCGTTGCTGTATACAATCACTACAAGCGCGTGAACAGCCAGAGCAAGATTGAAGATGTGGAGCTGACGAAGAGCAACATTCTGCTGCTCGGACCTACAGGCTCCGGTAAGACCCTGCTGGCGCAGACGATGGCGAAGATCATCAACGTGCCTTTTGCCATTGCAGATGCCACTTCCCTTACGGAAGCCGGTTATGTGGGTGAAGACGTCGAGAACATTCTCCTGAAGCTGATTCAAGCGGCTGATTATGATGTAGAGAAAGCCGAACGCGGCATTATCTATATAGACGAAATTGATAAGGTAGCGCGTAAATCCGAGAATCCGTCCATTACCCGCGACGTATCCGGTGAAGGCGTTCAGCAGGCGCTGCTGAAGATTCTTGAAGGTACGGTTGCTTCGGTTCCACCGCAAGGCGGACGCAAGCATCCTCATCAGGAATTCATCCAGATCGATACTACGAACATTCTGTTCATCGTGGGCGGTGCCTTCGACGGCCTGGAGCAAATGATCAAGCGCCGTATCGGCAAAAAAGTCATCGGCTTCAACGCTGCGGTTGAAGGACAGAAGGACCTCAAGGCCGGTGAATACCTGTCTATGGTATTGCCTGAGGACCTGCTGAAGTTCGGCCTCATCCCCGAGTTCGTCGGCCGTCTGCCGGTCATCTCGACCTTGGAACCGCTTGATGAGAGCACCCTGGTACGTATTCTCTCCGAGCCTAAAAATGCGCTCGTGAAGCAGTATGTGAAGCTGCTGGAGATGGATAATGTAGCTCTGAAGTTCGAACCGCTTGCTCTTGAAGCGATTGCGAAGGAAGCGATCAAGCGCAACACCGGTGCCCGTGGACTGCGTGCCATCATTGAGAGCATTATGCTTGATGTGATGTACGAGGTGCCTTCACGTGATGACATTAAGGATTGTGTCATTACCGAGCAGGTTGTTAAGGAGAAGTCTCTGCCGGAGCTTAGTCTCAAGAAGGATAAGAAAAAAGAAGAAAGCGCGTAAGTCAGGCTTCATTACCCGGCCTGACCCGGCTTAACAATACAGCTCAGGGTCTCCACTTTCTCCCGCACCCCCGCATGACCTGCGGGAGCGGAGAGGGTGGAGCTTTGATCGTTATGGGGGAGAAAATCATGTTCCTGAGACACCAGACCCGTCCCGTCAATGTTGGCGGAGTGATTATCGGGGGTAACAACGAGGTTGCAATCCAAAGCATGTGTACGACCAAGACCGCCGATGTAGAGGCAACCGTGGCCGAGATTCTGCGGCTGGAGGAAGCTGGCTGTCAGCTCGTGCGTGTAACGGTCAACAATGAGGAAGCGGCAGCAGCGATTAAGGAAATCAAGAAGCAGATTCATATCCCGCTCGTAGCGGATATTCATTTCAATTACAAGCTGGCCTTGCTGGCGATTGAGAACGGCATCGACAAGGTGCGGATCAATCCCGGCAATATCGGACGCCGTGATAAGGTGGAAGCTGTCGTTAAGGCCTGTAAGGACAAGGGGATACCGATCCGGATCGGTGTGAATGCCGGTTCACTGGAGAATCACCTGCTGGAGAAATACGGTTATCCTACACCTGAGGCTATGGTTGAGAGTGCCCTATACCATATCGGCATTCTCGAAGAGCTGGACTTCCACGATATCATCGTGTCCCTGAAGGCATCCGATGTGCCGATGGCCATCGAGGCTTACCGTCAAGCTGCAGAAGTGATTCCTTATCCACTGCATCTGGGTATCACTGAATCCGGCACTCTGTTCGCCGGAACAGTGAAGAGCTCGGCCGGGATCGGTGCGCTGCTCTCCATGGGTATCGGTAGTACGGTGCGGATCTCCCTGAGTGCTGATCCGGTGGAGGAAGTGAAGGTGGCGCGTGAGCTGCTGAAGACCTTCGGTCTGATCTCGAATGCCGCTACCCTGATCTCCTGTCCGACTTGCGGACGCCTGGATATTGACCTCTTCTCGATTGCGAACGAAGTGGAGGAGTACATCTCCAAGCTGAAGGTGCCGATTAAGGTATCTGTCCTCGGGTGTGCGGTGAATGGTCCAGGGGAAGCCAGAGAAGCAGACATCGGCATCGCCGGTGCGCGCGGAGAAGGGCTGTTGTTCCGTTACGGCAAGATGATCCGCAAGGTGCCTGAGGCAGAGCTCGTCTCCGAGCTGAAGAAGGAGATTGACATTATTGTCGAGCATTTCGAGGCGACCGGCGAGATTCCCGGCCGTAGCCACGCGGGACTTGCTCCGGCGGTTCAAATCGGCAGTACAGAGAACTAATTCTATATATAACAGCGCCCTGCCCGTTTGCGGATGATCTGCAAACGGGCAGGGCTTTTTTGCTAAATAGAAGAATGTATAGGCATAACCAGGTCTTAAGACTTGGCTGCCGAGGCAGCCAGCTTGCTCCTTATCAGCGCAATCCCATATATCAGCAGAGGGATGAATACGAGGTGGATGGCAGCGAATTTCCACCAGGCATTCTGCACCTTATCTATGAGATAGGCCATGTTGATATAAATATTGGAGGCGAAGACGAACAACAGAACCGCCAAAGGAAAGATCAGGTGAGTGGTGCGCTTCAGACTGAATACGGTCTGGAAATTTTGTAGGAGCAGCAGAAAGAGCAAGGAGATTTTGATAAAGAAGGTCATAATCCAGATCGTAATTAACATTCCTTCAACTCGTTGCAGTACGTTGCCAATATTAATGGTCTTCGCCAGCACGAATACCGGATAGACGCTGTTCGAGGTCTGTTCAATCCCAAGGACCAGTACGCTGAGCAGTGTCAGTACGGAGAGGACTATCCCGCCGGTAATTATTCCGCTGAGCAAGACCCGTGCCCGCTTGGCGGGCAGCTTCACCAGGGGGAGGAAGCCCATCAATACAATGGGCTCTTGAAACATGGCGGACTGAATACCGGCGGCCAGAACAGGGCCCGGGCCATCCTCCATAATGGGGCGGATATGTGTCCAATTCGCTTGAGGGATCAGGGCCAGAACGAGCAGCGTGAGCAGAAGCAGCAGCCAGGGGAAGAGCAACTCACTCAACCGGCCCAGAATAATGATGCCTTTGCGCGCGCTGATGACGAGAACGAGCAGGAATATGAGTTTGGTTGCTTCAGACGGGGTCTCAGGCATAACCTCTGTGGTGATGAAGGTGCTCAGATCGCCCAGCAGCGCACTGGTAAGGATGAGAAAATAGAATAAATAGATGAGTGATAACGCCTTGCCCGGCCATCGGCCCAGCACAGACTCCAGAATCTCGAACAGAGTCTGGCCCGGATACAGACGGCAGAGGCCGAGACATAAGAGTGCCATCATAAGATTGATCAACAGGGCGAAGAGGGCAGCGATCCAGGCATCCTCTCTGGCGATTTGCGTTATTGTTCCGGGCAAGTCCAGAATGGAGGTTCCTGTCATCAGCCCGAAGGTCAGTATGAATAATTGTAAGGAGGAGAGGTTCTTGGACTTGCTCACTGGCCCATCATCCTTTCAGTTTAGTTAATGGTTACAAAGAGAGTAGCTTGATGATGCCATTGACCCAGTCCAAAGGCCGAATCAGAGTGGAACCTGCCATGTCGGCAATCGTGATTGAAGCTGCAAGCAGCCAGAGTGTGCAGAAGATCGTCGTATCCTGTGGAGAACGCAGCCGGATCAACCGGGGAAGCTGCATCAGAGCAGTGATCAGCAGGAACAGGAGCAGCAGCCAGTTCCAATTCATTTAAGCTCCATCTCCCTTCTCTGCGGCTGAACAATGGAACCAATCCGCCGGATCTGTAACTTGCATGCGATTCGTACCTTCACATGCTTGAAATGGTCATCCCATCCATCACGGTACTTCTTCCATACCCGGGGATATTTGCGGTGTAGTGCTTCGCCGAAGCCGAAGATATCCGAACCATAATCCTGCTGTACGCTCTGGATATTCCCCTCCATATTGTTAATGAACTTATTCTCAATCCGGGTCTCGATCAGCGCTATATTGGCCGGCTTAGTGAGGTCAAGGGTACCATTAACGGTCGTAAGATCGGACTCTGCATGGATGGAGAGTGTGAATTCAGGCTCTCCGGCAGAATTAAGCCGGGGCAGGATGCGGCTCTCCGAGCGGGTGATGATAAATCCGACCTTGCCCCCATCCGGGCAGGAGACAATTCCGTTCGAGGAATCGACCTCATTCAGCGTGTAATTAAGCGTTTTACTGGAGCTCTCATTCAGCCAGCCGACCAGACGGTCTTTTTTGAAAACAGCAATTCCCGCCTGGACAATCTGAGTCTTGGGGACAATGGATTCAATATTCTTGATTGTTCCTCCCTCTGACACATCGCCGTTCAGCCTTACGCCGGACATAATCGGATTGGAGCCGCCGCGCTCCAGTTCAAGAATGAACTGCTGCAGGGTGACTTTGCCGGTGGCTGCCCAATTTTTATGCGAGACCAGAATGGAGGAATAGAGCGAGCTGGCCGGAATCTGCTCGAACGGAGTATTAATCTCCAGAATGTCAGAGGCCTGAGAATTCTTCGCGACCACCAGGAAGAAATCACTGCGGAGCTGATGATCCCGGGTGATGAAATCAAGGATGTCACTGACTCCTTGCCGTGCCAGTTTTTCTCCGAGGACGAGCACCCGGATGTGGGATAAGTAGAGGGTACGCGGAGCCGTACTGAGCATGTGCTGGAGGGCATCGGGAACCGTCTGGCCTACGGCCTTGTAGGTAAGAACAGGCAGGCTTTTGCCTGCTGCTCCTTTTGTGCTGCGTGCTTCTCCCGAATTCAGCACCTGTGCAGAAACGGCATAACCCTCAGGTGCGGCATCAATTCCCATCGCCATGACCACGGCCAGCTCGTTCAGCTCCTTGCGGCTCCAGCATCCGGGCAATACCGCCAGACTGAAGAACAGGAGCAGACAGACTGCTTGTTGAATACGCATAGTAGGTTGCTCCTCTCTGTCAGTTATGCCCGGTATACTTCTTCATATTGCGTCTTGACAGCCTTATGAGGCTATCCTTCTGGCTAAGCCACTGCCAGGGGGCGAAGGAAGTCATGTAAGGAACACCTACGGATTCCAGGCTGCATAAGTGGAGACCCAGAATAATCAAAGCGACAACAATCCCGTATAGGCCGAAGGAAGCGCCAATCCCCATCATCACGAAGCGCAGAATCCGTACCGAGATCCCGATGTTGAAGGCGGGAAGGGCGAAGTTGGATATGGCTGTAATGGAGACGACGATGACCATAGCAGCCGAGACTAGCCCTGCATCCACCGCAGCCTGGCCAATAACCAGCGTACCTACGATAGATACGGACTGGCCCATTGATTTGGGCAGGCGGATACCGGCCTCACGCAGAATCTCGAAGGTGATCTCCATCAGGAAGGCTTCGAGAAATGCCGGGAACGGAATGCCTTCACGCTGCCCGATCAGACTGACCAACAGGGTCGTCGGAATCATCTCCTGATGGAAGGTGGTGATCGCAATATAAAAGGCCGGGGTCAGAAGTGCTACAGTGAAGCAGAAATAACGGAGGATGCGGACCAGACTGGCAAAATCGCTCCGCTGATAGTAATCCTCACTGGATTGGAAGAACTGTACGAATAAGGCAGGAACGATGAGCACAAACGGCGTACCCTCAACCAGGATAGTGATCCGTCCTTCCAGCAGTGCTGATGCGGCGGAATCCGGGCGTTCCGTGTTATAGACCGTCGGAAAAGGGCTGTATTGCGGGTCCTGAATCATCTCCTCGATATAATTGCTCTCCAGTACACTGTCCAGCTTGGCCTCATCCAGCCGTCTGCGCAGCTGGGTCAGCACCCCGGGATCTACATTGCCTTCTATATACATTACAGCTACATTCGTCTGCGTCTGTTCCCCGAGGGTTCTCTCTTCAATGCGCAGCTTCGGGTTCTGGATTCTCCGCCGGATCAGGGCGGTATTCTCACGCAGGGATTCCGTGAAGCCTTCACGCGGCCCCCTTACAACGGATTGTGAGCCGGCATCCTCCACTGCCCGCTGCTTCAGCGCTTCCGTTCCGGCAGACAGCGCCTTCGGAGCTCCGTCAATGATGAGGATCGAGTTACCGGCGAGCAGCTCGCGTTCTACCTCCGTGTAATTACTGACCTCCCCGACCTTACCGAGGGAGAGCGTCCGTTCCTGCAGCAGCTTCAGACAGCTCTCTGGCTGAGGCTGGCTGAACTGTTGATACAGACTGGAATCCTCGTGAATGGCCTGGATCATCTCCTGCGGATCTGCGAGTCCTTCAATAAATACAATTACAGCGGACGAAGGGCCGAGGGTGATGAACCGGTAGATGATATCTGTGCTTTTGCCCAGGCGGCTTTGTAGTCCTTCTAATATGGCGGACAGGGATTGCGGCAGCTTCTCCTGTGAATTTCCAGAGTTATCCAGTTGTGTCATGGTCATTCGCCTCCAGTCATCCGGTATAGTCTTTCCGTTTGTGGAAATCCTATGCAATCTATGAGTGCGGAAGGAGAATGGGATCCGGTTTTTTTGTTGCGGGAGTTTACGAATGTCTGAAACGGCTATACTACCTAGTAGTAGCTGAATACAGAATAGGCAGACGGAAGGATACAGGAGGGTGACCTATGGAACTAAGTATATTGCTGATGGTCGTGCAGCTCTTTTTCGCGCTGGTCATCGGCGTTTATTTTTGGAATCTGCTGCGGGGACAGAAGACGAACAAGACGGCGGTGGACCGGGAATCGCGCAAGGAGCTGGATAAGCTGCGGAAGATGCGGATGATCTCACTGACCAAGCCGCTCTCAGAAAAGACACGCCCCGCCTCTATCGACGATATCGTCGGACAGAAGGACGGGCTGCGCGCCTTGAAGGCCGCGCTGTGCAGTGCCAATCCGCAGCATGTGATTATCTACGGGCCGCCGGGTGTGGGCAAGACGGCAGCGGCGAGGGTGGTTATGGAGGAAGCGAAGAAGAATGCGTTGTCGCCGTTCAAGCGTGACGCCAAATTCACCGAGATCGATGCCACTACGGCGCGCTTCGACGAGCGCGGAATTGCCGATCCGCTAATCGGGTCCGTGCATGATCCGATCTATCAGGGAGCGGGGGCCATGGGCGTGGCGGGAGTCCCGCAGCCGAAGCCGGGCGCAGTAACCAAGGCACATGGGGGAATTCTCTTCCTCGATGAGATTGGCGAGCTGCATCCCATTCAGATGAACAAGCTGCTGAAGGTGCTGGAAGACCGTAAGGTGCTGCTGGAGAGCGCCTATTACAACTCGGAGGACAGTAATACACCAGCGTATATTCATGATATCTTCCAAAATGGCTTGCCTGCCGATTTCCGGCTGGTCGGAGCCACGACACGGTCGCCGGATGAGATCTCGCCTGCGCTGCGTTCGCGCTGCATGGAGATTTATTTCCGTCCGCTGCTGCCGGAGGAGATTGCCGTGATCGGACGGGATGCCGTTCAGAAGATCGGGCTGAAGCCAAGCCCCGAAGCGGTGGAGGTCGTGCAGCAGTATGCTACGAACGGCCGTGAGGCTGTAAATATGATTCAGCTGGCTGCGGGTCTTGCGCTGACCGAAGGCCGGGACACGCTTAGCGCTGCGGAAGTGGAATGGGTCGCCAGCAGCAGCCAGCTGCCGCTGCGGACGGAGCGCAAAATCCCTTCCGCTCCGCAGGTCGGACTGGTCAATGGCCTTGCCGTCTACGGGCCCGGCATGGGCACGCTGCTGGAGATTGAGGTCTCAGCCGCGCCCGCCCTTAACGGGCCGGGCAGGCTGAATATCACCGGGGTAGTCGATGAAGAGGAGACACGCGGCGGCTCGCGGACTGTGCGTCGCAAGAGCATGGCCCGGGGCTCCATCGAGAATGTGCTGACCGTCCTGCGCTCCATGAAGCTGGAGCCGGACAAGTATGACCTGCACATTAACTTCCCCGGAGGGACGCCGATTGACGGCCCGTCCGCCGGGGTGGCCATGGCGGTGGCCATCGTCTCTGCCATCCGGCACCTGCCGGTGGACAACACGGTGGCAATCACCGGGGAGGTCGGCATCCATGGCCGGGTGAAGCCGGTCGGCGGCGTGGTCGCCAAGGTGGAGGCTGCCTTCCAGGCGGGAGCAACGACCGTGCTGATCCCGAAGGAGAACTGGCAGTCGCTGTTCGCCGATCTCGGCGCGCTGCGGGTGATTCCGGTGGACACGGTGGAGGAAGTGTTCCGCCACCTGTTCGGCACGGATACGGCAGACATCAGAATGCCCGCCGTATCCGGCGAGACCTTCTCTTCAGCGCCTTCACTTCTGAAGGCGGATGCTTCGGGCGAGAGTATGCCCGGGTAAGACAGGCACAGTGTGAAGGAATCCCCTGGCGGGCAAGCGCCGGGGGATTTTTTTGACTGGATGAAGAAGGGAGAGCAGCGGCATAGGACACGAATGTTCAGCGAATACTACATACCGATGGGTGAGCATGCCAATAACGCCAATTGCGGACACGGGTTGTTGGTGTTTTCATGCGGCTTTTGTTAGAATGAATGCATATGACACTACTTATGAACCATGGGAGGTGCGAAAGCGATGATACAAAATAAATCCAAAGGTCGTCGTTTTCCTTTATTACCGCTTAGAGGTCTTCTTGTATATCCCAGTATGGTTCTGCATCTGGATGTAGGCCGTGAGAAGTCCGTCCGGGCACTAGAGAAAGCTATGGTTGAAGATAATCTGATTCTCCTCTGCTCCCAGTCGGAAGTTAATATTGAAGAGCCGGGGCAAGAGGATATATTCCGCGTAGGTACGGTGGCGAATGTGCGGCAGATGCTGAAGCTCCCCAACGGCACGATCCGTGTGCTGGTGGAAGGCGTAGAGCGGGCCGAGATTATTCATTATACGGACAACGAAGAGTACTATGAGGTGATGGCGCGTGAGCTGCCGGAGCAGGAGGATGTGGACCAGGAGAGCGATGCCCTGATGCGCAGCGTGCTGAGCCAGTTCGAACACTACATCACTTTGTCCAAAAAAGTAACGCCAGAGACACTCGCTGCGGTCTCCGATATCGAGGAGCCCGGGCGGCTGGCGGATGTTATCACCAGTCATCTGGCGCTGAAGATCAAGGACAAACAGGAGATCCTGGAGACCATTGACGTCAGCAAGCGTCTGGAGAAGCTGCTCGATATCCTCAATAATGAGCGCGAAGTGCTGGAACTCGAACGCAAGATCAGCCAGCGCGTGAAGAAGCAGATGGAGAAGACCCAGAAGGAGTATTACCTGCGCGAGCAGATGAAAGCGATCCAGAAGGAGCTTGGCGAGAAGGAAGGCCGGGCCGGCGAAGCTGATGAGCTGCGCGCTCAGATGGAAGAGAAGAACCTGCCGGAGCGGGTGCAGGAGAAGATCCTGAAGGAAATCGACCGGCTGGAGAAAATGCCGGCAAGCTCGGCCGAAGGCAGCGTCATCCGCAACTATGTGGATTGGCTGCTCGGTCTGCCCTGGAGCGAAGCTACGGAAGATGATCTGGATATCCGTAAGGCAGAAGAAGTGCTGGACGCAGACCATTATGGTCTGGAGAAGCCGAAGGAACGGGTGCTGGAATACCTGGCCGTGCAGAAGCTGGTCAAGGGTCTGAAAGGACCGATTCTGTGTCTGGTAGGTCCTCCGGGCGTCGGCAAAACCTCGCTCGCCCGCTCCATCGCCCGCTCCCTGAACCGCAAGTTCGTCCGCATTTCGCTGGGCGGCGTGCGGGATGAAGCCGAGATCCGGGGTCACCGCCGTACGTATGTCGGCGCAATGCCGGGCCGGATCATCCAGGGAATGAAGACGGCAGGCAGCATTAATCCGGTCTTCCTGCTGGATGAGATCGACAAGATGGCAGCGGACTTCCGCGGCGATCCGTCGGCGGCCCTGCTGGAGGTGCTGGACCCGGAACAGAACAATACGTTCAGCGATCACTTCGTAGAGCTGCCGTTCGACTTGTCGAATGTCATGTTCGTCACTACGGCGAATGCCGTGCATAACATCCCGCGTCCGCTGCTGGACCGGATGGAGATGCTGTTCATTCCCGGCTATACGGAGCTGGAGAAGCTGGAGATTGCCAGCCGTTATCTGCTGCCGAAGCAGCGCAAGAGCCACGGCCTTGCGGAAGAGCAGCTGTCCATCGGAGATGATACGCTGCTGAAGATGGTGCGCGAGTACACCCGCGAATCCGGGGTGCGGAATCTGGAGCAGCAGATTGCGGCCCTTTGCCGTAAGGCGGCGAAGCAGATCGTCTCCGAAGAGAAGGAGCGCGTCAGCATTCTTCCAGAAGAGATCAAGGATTACCTGGGAGCCTCCAAGTACCGCTATGGAATGGCAGAGCTGGAGGATCAGATCGGTACCGTTACCGGGCTGGCCTGGACAGAGGTTGGCGGCGATACGCTGCTGATTGAAGTCACGGTGGTCCAGGGCACCGGGAAGCTGACGCTGACCGGACAGCTCGGCGATGTAATGAAGGAGTCGGCGCAGGCCGCCTTCAGCTATACCCGCTCGAAGGCGGAGGAGCTGGGGCTTGCTCCTGATTTTCACGAGAAGAACGATATTCACATCCATATTCCCGAAGGTGCCATTCCCAAGGACGGCCCGTCCGCAGGGATTACAATCGCCACGGCGCTGATCTCTGCGCTCACCAAGCGTTATGTCTCCAAGCATGTTGCTATGACCGGTGAGATCACGCTGCGCGGACGCGTATTGCCTATCGGAGGTCTTAAGGAGAAATCGCTGGCAGCCCACCGTGCAGGCTACAAGAAGATTCTTATCCCGAAGGACAATGAACGCGACCTCAAGGATATTCCTGAGAGTGTCCTTAGTGATGTCGAGTTCGTGCCGGTATCCCATATGGATCAGGTACTGAAGCACGCGCTCGTAGATCATGAAGAAGGCATCAACACCGATTCAGACTCAGACACAGAAATAAGCATTGAAGCGCCGAGTAGTGTGCATTAGAAAGGAAGTCCTATGAAAGTTATTAGCTCCGAATTTATTATCAGTGCCGTAGGCCCTGACCAATACCCTGTGGATGCCTTGCCGGAGATTGCTCTGGCAGGGCGCTCCAATGTAGGGAAGTCTTCTCTGATCAACCGGATGATTAACCGCAAGAATCTGGCCCGTACCAGTTCTACACCGGGCAAGACGCAGCATATGAACTATTATCGTGTGAATGAGAGCATGTATTTCGTTGACTTCCCGGGCTATGGCTATGCCAAGGTCTCGAAGACACAACGCGCCTCCTGGGGCAAAATGGTCGAAAAGTACATGGCAGAGCGCGAGACGCTGAAGATGGTCCTGCTTATCGTAGATCTGCGCCACCCGCCGACGGCCAATGACAAAATGATGTTCGACTGGCTGAAGCACTACGATCTGCCGCTCTGCGTAGTGGCCACCAAAGCGGACAAAATTCCGAAGACCCGCTGGCCGAAGCATATTAAGATCATGAAGCAAGAACTCGGTGTGCTGCCGGGAGACAGCTTCATTGCGTATTCATCAGAGATTGGACTTGGCAAAGACGAATTATGGGAACTTATAGATAGACATACTCTACCCACCGAAGAAGAGCTTCCGGCAGAACCGGATGATCCGAATTCCGGGGATGAACCGCAGCACGAAGCGCCTTCCGAGACTTAAGGGTTTGTCATTAAGAATTGAGGGATGTTTATGGCTCAGCGTCTGGCGATGGAATATGTGAATGCAACGATGCAAATGACCGAATTTCAGCTGAACCAGTTCCTGCAGACAGCAGATACCAGCTATATCAGTCACCGTGTGAAGGTATTGGGCGCGGGCGAACAGGAGATTGTGCTGGAGGAGGCCGGAGGTGAGGAGGTTCATCTGTCTTTTGAACGCAAAGGTGGCATCTATATGGGTTCCTTGACCTGCAGGGTGGTGAATCCTCATCTGATTAATGCAGTCCGCAAATTATTCTTCATGTATAAGGGCACGGGGACCGTAAACCGGATTTATAAGGACCTAACGATGATGTATTACTATGAAGGCGGTTCGGTGCGCCGGATCTCGGAAGTGAGGCCGGAAGGCACCAAGCTGATCTATCAGCATAAATATTCAGTGGCAGAGATGCTGGCTGTCTACAAGCGTCAGAGCGTAGAAGGTGAGATTGAGCAGCTCCGACAAGAGATTGATAGACTGCTCGATATGCGCAACCGTAGTCAGCAAGAGGCAGTAATTAACGAAGTAGATGAGAGACTTGCAGAGGCGGCCGGCCAGCTGTTCCGACTGGAAGCGTAGGTGATATTGTTTTAAAATATGGCAATCATTTCCTAGTGAAATGGTTGTATTTTTTTGCGGAAACTATACATATCCTCTACGAAGGGACCGATAAACAACATATGATAGATATCCATAGCCACATTCTACCCTTCATGGATGACGGAGCCGCTGATTACGACGCCGCTCTCGCCATGGCCCTTGACGCCCATAACGATGGTATTTCAACTGTAATAGCTACGCCCCACCATGCGAACGGAGTCTATATGAATCCGGCCCCGGAGATTGAAGCGGCGGTGCGGGTGCTGAATGCGAAGCTGCAGGAGGCAGGCAATCCGCTGATCGTGCTGCAGGGGCAGGAGATCCGGATCTACGGTGAACTGCTCGATGATCTGGAGCGCGGACAACTGCTGACGCTTGCCGGTTCCCGGTATATTTTGCTGGAGATGCCCTCTTCTAGGGTGCCCCGCACGATGGAAGAGACCTGCCATGAGCTGGTCATTCAGGGAATGGTGCCGGTTATTGCCCACCCGGAGCGCAATGCGGAGGTTGCTGCCGATCCGTCCAAGCTGCTGCGGTTAATTGAGCTTGGCGCTCTTGGACAGGTAACCGCACAGAGTATCGCCGGCGTCTTCGGGAGTAAGCTGCAGAAGCTGTCGCTCGAATTATGCCGGCAGCATGCCGTGCATATTATTGCATCCGATGCGCATGATTCTATGAACCGTCCCTTTGGATTAAGCGAGGCTTACGGGGTGGTGCGGCGGGAATTAGGAGCAGAGTCAGTCGACTTTTTTCAACAAAATGCGCGCGATATCCTTGCAAATAAGGAGATTAATCGAGTTAATTCTATTCAATCTAACAGCAAACTTCATAGATTGTTCGGATTTTTTTCGCGTAAGGGGTGACCTACTTAACTTTTGGTGGTAGAATGGGTATTACTGGATTTATGTTCTATTTATATAAAAATACATACACAGAGGTGGATGACAAGTGACTTTGAAGAAAAAATTGGCAGTATCTACACTAGCAGTAAGCATGGCAGCGGCATCCGTTGCCGGATTCCCGTTCAGCAGTAAGGGATTGGCTGAACATTTTGGAGTGAGTACAGCTTCCGCAGCAGCAGTATCGCAGGCAGATGTGAAGGCTAAGGTTGAGAAGATTTATGCTCAGCTTACAGAGAAAGAGAGACAAGCATTGCTTGCGTATGAGCAGGAAGCGGGCAATCTTAGCGCTGAGAAGTTCGAACAGATCTTCCAACCAGTACTTTCTAAGCTTAAATTGAATAATGAAGATCTTGCAACTGCCCATAAAGCTTTCACGAGTGTATCCAGTGTAGTCTACGATGTGTATGACAAGAATTACACTGCAATTAAGGATATCCGCTACAATCTGGACAACGGTGCCTTGCTGAAGAAGATTGCAGCTAAGGCTGACGTATCTAATCTTACAGCTAAAGACTTCACTGAATTCCTGTTCGGTGACAAAGGCGTTGAAGCTGAACTTCGCGCAATGATCAGCAATAAGTCCGCAACTGATTTGTTGAACCTGATCGCTAATGCTTCCAGCACTGATGATGCTCTGAATAAATTGCTGGATGAAGCTATTACCAAGGTGCTGAACCATAACACAGTTGAAGGTGGTCTGACCGTAAGCCAGGTATTGTACAACCTTAACATTACTCCTGGAGATATTAAGCTCAGTCTGAAGAACCTGAAGGATACAATCCCGACAGCCAAGCCAGCAATGATGGCTCTTGCTTCAGCTTATGTTAGAGCTTACATTAACGAGCCTGTAACACCTGATCCTGGATCCCCTGGTGGCAGCACTGGCGGCGGCGGTGGCGGCACAGTAACAACTCCAGTTACGAACCCTACTGCTACACCAGGAATCTACGATGTATCCAAGCTGGTAACGATTGTAGGCGACAAAGCAACCTTGAAGCTCGTAGATGCTGACGTACTGAAGGCCTTCGATGCACTGGTTGCAGCCAATGCCGGTAAGACAGGTCTTACCCTTACCCTGAACCTGGGTACAGTGAATGCGGCAACGGTAGAAGTACCATTGTCCAAAGCAATCATCGAAGCAGCCAAGGCGAAAGGCATTGCCAACATTGCAATTACCTTCAACGGCTTGACCGTAACGATTCCAGTAGGACAGTTCAGTGAAGCTATTACACTGACTACTTCCACTGTAGCAGATACAACCGTAACTTCCCTGTCCAGCAATAAGCTGACATCAAGCGTATACGACTTCGAATTGACTGTGGGCGGTGTGGTTACATCCACCTTCAAGCAGCCAATCATCATCAAGCTGCCGCTTAAGAATACAGAAGGCCTTGACCGCGAACTGCTGTCCGTTGCGAAGGTAGTTTACGGCGCGCTGCAATACCAGGGTGGTGTTGTAGACGGTGATCACATCACTGAACCGCGTGACGGCTTCTCTTCCTACGCTGTACTGGAGAACAAAGTCAGCTTCAAGGATGTTGCAAGTGTTCAAGCCTGGGCTGGAAGACAGATCTCAGTCGTAGCAGCCAAGGGCGCTATTGAAGGCGTAGGCAACGGCAACTTTGCTCCGAAGAGCAATGTGACCCGTGCAGAATTCTCCAAGATGCTGATCCGCGCACTGAACCTGGAGAACAACTCCGCGAAGCAGAGCTTCGGCGATGTAAGCTCCACTTCCTGGTATGCTCCTTACGTAGCTGTTGCTGCTGAGAAGGGTATCATTACTGGACGCAGTGCAGCCCAGTTCGATCCTAATGCAACGATTACGCGTGCAGAAATGGCAACGATGATTGCCCGTGCCGTGAAGTCGCAGAAGCCGGAAGCTGCTACGAATGTCAGCTCCCTGAGCAAGTTCTCTGATGCAGGCAAGATCGCTGCTTCCCTGAAAGACGGAGTAGCCTTCGCTGCCAGCAATAACCTGGTTATCGGCAACGCTGGCAAGTTCAATCCTAACAACACAGCTACACGTGCTGAAGCTGCAGTGATTATCTACCGCACCATCAACTTCAAGTAAGTAAATAGTATTGTGGAGAGCCTCCTCTCGTCGTTTAGAGAGGAGGCGCTTTTTTAGGAAATAGGGTATAAGAATTTACAGCTTGGAGGGAAATGCACTTGTCAGCACAAGAATTGGATTTGCGCGATTATTTCCAGATTGTCAGGAAGAGACTGTGGATGATTATCAGCATTGTTATCGTGGCTTGTGTTCTTGCCGGGATCTACAGCTTATATATCAAGAATCCGGTCTATGAAGCTTCAACGAAGATCATTGTTAATCAGACGCCTACCCAAGCTACGGCGGCGCAGCTGGATCTGAATCAGATTAATACCAACATTCAGCTGATCAATACGTACAAGGAAATTATCAAGACTCCGGCGATCCTCGATGTTGTGGCCAAGAACTATCCGCAATTCGGGATTACGGCAGAGGAAATGCTGAAGAAGGTTAACGTGAGTTCTGTAAATAATACGCAGGTGATGACACTTGTCGTTCGAGATAATTCATACCAGAGAGCCGCAGAGATCGTGAATGCCATATCACTTGTATTTAAGCAGGAGATTCCGTCCTTGTTCAACGTACAGAATGTGTCCATCCTCAACGAAGCTAAGCTTAATCCGCCAGTTGCACCCGGACCGGTAGAGCCGAATGTGGTCATGAACCTCGCGATTGCTTTTATCGTATCCCTGATGATCGGCCTGGGGATTGCCTTCCTGCTGGAGTATCTCGATGATACGCTGAAGACAGAAGACGACATTAAGAAATACCTCGGACTTCCGACTATAGCCATGATTACCCGGCTGGGCCAGGAAGAAACCAAGACCACCGGGCAGCAGACTCAGACACAGAGCAGAAAGGCGGGGGAACTCGAGCATGTCACAGCAGCCAAATAAACAACGCCATCTGATCACCGTGACCAACCCGCGTTCGCCGGTATCCGAAGCCTTTCGGGCACTGCGCACGAACATAGATTTCTCCTCTGTAGATGAACAGATCCAGATTATTATGGTCACTTCTTCCGGACCGGAGGAAGGAAAGTCAACCGTTACTGCCAACCTGGCCGCTGCTTACGCGCAAGCGGATAAGAAGGTGCTGCTAATCGATGGTGACTTGCGCAAGCCTACAGCACATAAGACTTTTTCCCTGAGTAACCGGTATGGGTTGTCCTCCTTGCTCTCGCAGCAGGCGAATCTGTCTGAGGTGATTCAGGAATCCGGTGTGAACAACCTGTATCTGATGACATCTGGCCCGATTCCTCCGAATCCTGCGGAGATGATGGCCTCCAACCGGATGAGTGCGGTGCTGCAGGAGCTGCGCCAGTTATATGATGTGATTCTGATTGATACTCCGCCGCTACTGGCCGTTACAGATGCGCAGATTGTGGCCTCCAAGAGTGACGGCGTAATCATGGTGGTCAGCTACGGTAAGGTGAAGCGTGATATTGCCGCTAAGGCGAAGGCAAATCTGGACCGGGTCGGGGCCAAGATGCTGGGCGTGGTCCTTAACAACGTGAAGCGCAAGGCCAGTGAAGGCTACTACTATTACTACTATGGCAATTGAATTGTTTAATTGATAAATTGTTATTTTTGGAGGCACTGAAAATGACAGCGAAAACAAGAGTGTTGGTATTATTCATGATCGATATTGCGATCATATGGTTCAGCATCGTGACGTCCTACCTGTTCCGGTTCTACAATGAGATTCCGCCGGAATATGTGGTACAGATGATCGTGTTCGGCGTAATCTCCACGGTGGCCGTCGGGGGAAGCCTGGTCTACTTCGGACTCTACCGCAGAATGTGGCAATATGCCAGTATTAACGAGATTATATCAGTTCTCAAAGCTATTGTAGTAGGAGCAGTATTATCTTTCGCTGCCGCTTATATTATCTTGCCCGAACGCGTGCCATTCAGCATAGAAGTCCGGTCGATGGAGACGGTTCTGCTGCTGGTTGGGGGAGTCCGCTTCTTCTGGAGAGTCTTCCGCAGTGACCGGAGCAACAACAAGAATACCGAGCTTCATACGCTTATTGTCGGGGCTGGAGATTGCGGAATCCTGATTGCCAAAGAACTGACAGGACCTTCCTTCGCGAGCACCCGGCTGGTTGGATTCATCGATGACAGCGCAGATAAATATCACCTGTCCATTCTGGGTGTGCCTGTATTGGGTAACCGTTATGACATTCCACGGATTGTGAAGGAGAAGCAGATTCACGAGATTATTATCGCGATGCCCTCGGTCTCCAGAACAGAAATATCCGAGATTATTAATCTGGCCAAGGCTACAGGCGCGAAGCTGAAGATTATACCGGCTCTGAATGACCTGATCGCAGGCAAGATTTCCGTCAAGAAGCTCCGCGATGTTAGCGTAGAGGACCTTCTGGGCCGTGAGCCGATTGTTGCAGACATGAACAGTATTCTGGGCTATGTTCATAACAAGACCGTACTGGTTACGGGCGCAGGCGGTTCTATCGGATCAGAGCTGTGCCGCCAGATAGCTCCCTTTGCACCGGACAAGCTGATGATTCTGGGACATGGCGAGAACAGTATCTATACGATTGAGATGGAACTGCGCAAGAGCTTCCCTTATCTGGAGATCGTGACCTTAATTGCTGACGTTCAGGACCGCACCCGGTTAATAGATGTATTCCAGAGCTATAAGCCGCAGGTGGTCTTTCATGCGGCAGCACATAAGCACGTTCCTCTGATGGAGCGCAACCCTTCCGAAGCGATCAAGAATAATGTCTTCGGGACCCGCAATGTAGCCGACTGTGCAGACATGTATGGCGCAGAGCGCTTCGTGATGATCTCCTCCGACAAGGCCGTGAACCCGACTAGCGTCATGGGGGCCACGAAGCGGATTGCCGAGATGTATGTGCAGAGTCTCAATGTAGCAAGTCCTACCAAGTTCTCTGCGGTACGCTTCGGTAACGTATTAGGCAGCCGGGGCAGTGTCATTCCCGCCTTCAAGTCGCAGATTGCCGCCGGTGGGCCGGTCACCGTAACGCATCCCGAGATGGTCCGTTACTTCATGACGATTCCCGAGGCGGTTCAACTGGTGATCCAGTCCGGCTCCTTCGCGAATGGCGGAGAAGTATTCGTCCTGGATATGGGAGCGCCGGTTAAGATCCTGGCTCTGGCCGAGGACTTAATCACACTGTCCGGTTACGAGCCTTACAAGGACATCGACATCACCTTCTCAGGCATCCGTGAAGGCGAGAAGCTGTATGAAGAACTATTGACCGATGAGGAGAACCTGGGTTCCACTCAGCATGACCGGATCTTCATCGGCAGACCTAACGTCTTCACCCGGAGCCAGATGGAGCTTGAATTCAAACGGTTGGAACGGGTTGTCACTGAAGATGCGGAAGCCATCCGCGAAGTGATTAACCAGATCGTACCGATGCAGCCAGTCATCCAGGCAGCCATTAGCTAATTAGAGATGTGGAGGTACCTGAAGTGAAAAGATGGAAAAAAGGTTTGATCTGGACGCTGTCGGTCGTCGTGGTGTTAGGTGTTGGCGGGTTATTCGCGGCCAATTATGCTGTCGATAAGCTAATGAACTCAATGGCAGGCGGCTTCGATGTGGAAGCTGGCAATACGCCCAGTGTCCCTCAGGGACAAGTGATTGAGCCTGTGGTAGCAGATAGCGACCCGTCTGCGGAGCCAGCAGCTTCCGCTGATCCGGCTTCAAGCGCTGCACCAGCTAGTACACCTGCATCCGGTAATGCCGCCAGCACGGACAAGCCGGTAAGTGCTGGCAAGCCTGCAAGCACTCCTGCTCCAACACCTGTGGATGGACTAGCCCATATTTCAACGGACAAGGCTAAGGAAGTTCAAGAGAACGTAACGATCACAGATAAAGCGAATGTGGCAGCTATCGTAGCCAAGCAGCTCAGTGTATCAGATATTAAGAGATTGCAAGAGTTAGCCCAAGGCGGACTAACAACTGAGGAGAAGCGGGAAGCCCGTAGCATTATCCTCGGCAAGGTCTCAGAGGAGCAATACAACGAATTAGCTCAGATTGCCAAGAAGTACGGCGTCAGCCAAGGCAAGACCCGGGATCAGATCTTAGCTGAAGAAGAGAAACTCAAAGCCCAAGAAAAAGGAAGTGAATAGGCATGTTCAAGATCAAGGTTCCAGCAGCAGCACTTCTGAGCGTAGCCTTAATGGGCTGTGAGCCCCTGATAGCATCGGCTCCGGTTACTGTAGCAGCAGCTACTCCTGTAGCCACTGCAACTGCAGCGCCCATCAAAGCATCCAATTCTATCAAAGTACAGAATGTAGATGTAACCCTGCTATTCGATGGTGTAGCACTACAGCCGCCAGCCGGACAACATGTGTTCATGTACAATAACACCACCTATGTCCCTTTGCGCTTCATGTCGTATGCCCTGCAGAAGAGTGTAATCTGGGATGCCAAGAATCTGAAGGTAACCGTAGCTGAGCCAAGCAGCTCAGAGATGGTGGTCATTAAGGAATACCTGATGAATGCGACTTCCAGTCCATCTTTTGCAGCCAAGAATATTACCCTGAACAACGTTAATGCAAGTTATGTATTTAGTGGGAGCACGAAGGCATTACCCGCAGGCCAGTCCAGTTATCTGCTGAACGGCTCGATCTATGTCCCTCTAAGATTCTTATCGGAATCTGCAGGAAATTCCATTAGCTGGAATCCAAAAACAAAGACCATAACAGCAAATTCTAAAGTCTACGAAGAAAATACGGCTTCTGCGAAACCAACCGACAAGGGAGCTAGTCCATCTGCAAGTGCAACACCGGCACCAGCAGCAACCCCAGCGGCTGAACCAGGTGGAGCAGCAGGCGGTTCAGGATCGGCAGGAACAGGGTCTGGTAAGGTTTCTTATGAGAGTATCACCAGTGAGACTGAAGCGAAGCTGAGCGCGTTGCAGTCGCAGAGTCAAGCTGCTTTGACAGGAATACTTCTGGAATACTTAAGTGCAACGGATGATGCTGCCAAACAGAGTATCAAAGAAAAAGGGAAGCAGCAATTAGCTTCGTCTAGAGCTTCTTTCAACAGTATACTTGCTGACGCTGAACAAAAACTAAACACTAATGGATATAGCACAGCTATTATAAAGCAGTATAAAGACGCATTTGAAGCAAGCCTTCAACAGGGGATAGCGGGAGCTGCATCACTAGTAAATTAAGAGTTGAAGTAATCTTAATAATAGAAGTGTGGTTCACAACTATTGTTATCCTTTCTACGCAATTGTAGCTGTGAACCATAGTATCTTAAGGACAAGGTGAACGTATGAAGCCTTATATGATCGTAAAACAAACTTTAGATTTCATATTGGCTCTAATCGGAATGTTCCTGTTATGGCCTTTTTTCTTGATTATCGCCGTGGTGATCAAGTCCACATCGAAAGGACCTGTTCTATTCCGGCAAAAGCGGGTGGGCAGGAATAAAAAAGAATTCTATATTCTTAAGTTCAGAACGATGCGCACAGATACACCAAGCGATATGCCTACACATTTGCTGCAAGATCCTGACTTCTTCATCACCAAAGTAGGCAAATTCCTGAGGAAGACAAGCCTTGATGAGCTTCCTCAGATTATAAATATTCTCAAAGGCGACATGAGCATAGTAGGCCCGCGCCCTGCGCTGTGGAATCAGTATGATTTGATTGCAGAGCGAGATAAGTATGGAACGAACGAGATTAAGCCCGGGCTTACCGGATGGGCGCAGGTTAATGGGCGGGATGAACTGCCAAATGAAGTAAAGGCTAAGCTTGATGGAGAATACACACGGAGAATCTCTCTAGGATTGGATTTTAAAGTATTCTGTATGACGATCCTCAGTGTGCTGAAGTCGGATGGGGTTAGAGAAGGCGCAGTGAGCACAGAAGCCCCCCCCAACACCAAAGGAGCCTCGTTATAAATGGAAAAGAAAAGAATTCTTATCACAGGTAAGGGGAGTTATGTAGGTACAAGCTTCATCAACTGGGTAAAGCAATGGCCTGAGCAATACGAAGTTGAAGAATTATCTGTAAGAGGCGAGGCTTGGAAGGAATATGATTTCTCAATTTATGATGTTGTGCTGCACGTAGCTGGTATAGCGCATGTGTCGACTGATCCAAGTATGGAGCAGGAGTACTATAGAGTTAATCGTGATTTGACCATAGAAGTGGCTAGAAAGGCAAAGCAAGATGGAGTAAGACAGTTTATTTTTATGAGTAGTATTATTGTGTATGGGGATAGTGGACAAGTGAAGGTTATAGATAGAAATACTATACCTAAACCAAGTAACTTTTATGGGGAAAGTAAATTGCAGGCTGAAAAAAAAGTTATGACACTAGGGAGTGAAGGTTTCAAGGTTGTGATATTAAGGCCGCCCATGATTTACGGAAGAGCTTCAAGGGGAAACTATCAGTTATTGGCAAGCTTCACTAGAAAATTTCCTGTATTTCCTAACATAAATAACAAACGTAGCATGTTACATATAGATAATCTTTGCGAATTTATAAGATTTATGATTGTGAATAAGGAACAAGGTCTATTCTTTCCGCAAAATATTGAATATGTAAACACAAGTCAGATGGTTATTTCTATAGCACAAGTTCATGGCAAAAAAATAATATTGACTAAAGCATTCAATTTATTACTTTTAAATAAGTTAGCACGAAAAGTAAGTGTAATTAACAAATTATTTGGTGATTTAGCTTATGAACTAGCTATTAGTGAATATAAGGATAACTATCAAATTCGAAATTTTATAGAATCAATTCATTTAACAGAAACCATAGACAAAGAAGGGTAGAGAGTGAATAAACATATATTGGTTGTAGCTCAATATTTTTACCCTGAGCAGTTTCGCATTAATGATATCTGTACAGAATGGGTCAAAAAGGGATATAAAGTGACAGTTATTACGGGAATCCCTAACTATCCGCAAGGTAAATACTATCCGGGGTACGGATTATTTAAAAACCGTACGGAAGTTTACAATGGTGTTGATATTATTAGAATACCCTTAGTGCCAAGAGGTAAAAGCTCATTGATGCTTGCATTAAATTACATTTCATTTGTTTTATCAGGGTTATTTTGGAAAGTTTTCACTAAAATCAATGCGGATTATGTATTTATTTTTGAGGTTTCTCCCATGACACAAGCTTTACCCGGAGTATGGTATGCAAAAAAGAAAAAAATCCCTTGTTATTTATATGTTCAAGATCTTTGGCCAGAAAATGTTGAGATCATTACTGGAATTACCAATAAATATATCATCGGTGCAATAGGAAAGATGGTAGATTATATATATTTGCATTGCGATAAAATTTTCGCAACATCTAGAAGCTTTGTTCAAGCAATTGCAAATCGGGGAGTGAAGAAAGAGAAGATATCATATTGGCCACAGTATGCAGAGGACTTTTATACACCAAAAACAAAATCTGTTGTGCCAGAGATACCCGATGATGATGTATTTAATATTATTTTCACTGGTAATATCGGAAATGCTCAAGGACTTGAAATTTTACCTGCCACAGCTAAGTCTTTAAAAGAGAAGAAACTTGCACATAGAATTAGATTTAATATTGTTGGAGATGGTAGATACAAGCAAGAGCTAGTAGAGTTAGTGAATAAAAAAGATGTTGCTGAAATGTTTAATTTTATTCCCAGACAACCAGCGATACGGATTCCTGAGTTATTAGCTAATTGCGAGGTTGCTTTTCAATGTTTGACTGATAATCCATTATTCGCTATGACAATACCAGCTAAATTGCAATCTTATATGGCTTGTGGAATTCCAGTCATATCATCATCAAATGGTGAGACAAATCGAATTTTAGAAGAGTCTGAGGGGGGCCTGTTTAGCCCCGCAGGGGATGAACAAAAGCTTGCTAGTATTATTATTGATATTTTCAATAAAACTCCAGAACAGTTGCTTGAAATGGGAAGTAACGCTAGAAAATACTATATTGAAAATTTTAATAAGTACGACTTAATGAATGAGATGGATAGTTATTTTGATTCTAATTTACTAATGGGGGATAAAGAGAATGTTCAAGGATAAGACTTTGTTAATAACCGGCGGAACTGGTTCATTTGGTAATGCAGTGCTGAAAAGATTTTTAAATACTGAAATAAAAGAAATTCGAATTTTCTCAAGAGATGAAAAAAAACAAGATGATATGCGTAAAGAACTAAGAAATGATAAAGTGAAATTCTTCATAGGTGATGTTAGGGACTATAATAGCGTAGCGGCGGCTATGCATAACGTTGATTATGTATTCCATGCTGCGGCCTTAAAACAGGTTCCTTCATGTGAATTCTTTCCAATGGAAGCTGTGAAAACAAATGTGATCGGAACTGAGAATGTTCTTAATGCAGCCATAGCGTTTGGAGTAAAAAAGGTTGTATGTTTGTCAACAGATAAAGCTGTATATCCGATTAATGCAATGGGTATTTCTAAAGCAATGATGGAGAAGGTAATGGTTGCAAAATCAAGAACTGTATCTCCAGAAAACACATTAATATGCGGGACTCGTTATGGTAATGTAATGTGTTCTCGCGGATCAGTCATTCCGTTATTCATAGAACAGATTAAAAATTATGAAGATGTAACTATCACTGATCCTGATATGACAAGATATTTGATGTCTTTAGAAGACGCTGTTGAACTTGTACTCTTCGCATTTAATAAAGCCGTACAAGGTGATATCTTTGTGCAAAAAGCCCCTGCATCTACTATAGGAGAGCTCGCACTGGCGCTAAAGGAGTTATTTGAATCGGATAGTAAAACTAAGATTATTGGAACAAGACATGGTGAGAAACTGTACGAAACACTGCTTACGAGAGAGGAAATGTCTAAAGCAGACGATTTGGGAAGCTATTATCGAATTTCAGCCGATACCAGAGATTTGAATTATGATAAATTCTTTGAACAAGGTGACAAGGAGATTTCTGAAGGATGGGAATATAATTCTCACAATACAGAAAGATTAGATGTGCCAGGCATTAAAGAACTTTTGTTAAGTCTAGATTTAATAAAAAAAGAACTTAATGGCAGGGGCTAATAAAATGAAGACAATTTTAGTTACGGGGGCATATGGTTTTATTGGACGTAATTTAATTGCTTCTCTTAAATGTAAAGAGGATATTGAAATATTAAGAATTGGCTCTAAAAATTCTCTGCAGGATTTAGAAGAGTACGCGCTTAAAGCAGATTTTATTTTTCACCTTGCTGGGATCAATCGACCCATGAATGAAGAGGAGTTTATAACTGGTAATTTTGATTATACTCAACATCTGATAAATATACTGCACTCTCACGGTAAGAATACTCCAATCGTATTATCATCTTCTACACAAGCCCAACAAGATAACTCCTATGGGAAGAGTAAGCGTGCAGCAGAAGAGGTGGTACTTTCTTATGGACGGGAAGTAGGGGTGGACACGTTTGTATACCGATTGCCAAATGTGTTCGGGAAGTGGAGTAAACCTAATTATAATTCTGTAGTTGCAACATGGTGTTTCAATATAAGTAGAGATATACCCATTCAAGTAAATAATCCGGATGCTGAAATAACATTGGTATATATCGATGACGTAGTAGATTCTTTCATAAATAAACTAGACGGTATGAACATGATGAATTCCACTGATTTTTATGAAATTCCTCGTTCTTTTAGTATTAAGCTTAAACATCTAGAAGCTAGCTTGTTAGCGTTTAAGAAGAGTCGGCACACATTAGTTATTTCGGATTTGAAGAATGATTTCGAACGTTTTTTATACAGTACATATTTATCCTATTTACCAGAAGATGATTTTGGATACGATCTGGAAATGAAGCATGATAATAGGGGGTGGCTAGCAGAATTTATTAAAACAGAACATTCAGGGCAAGTCTTCATCTCACGAACTAAGCCGGGAATTACCCGTGGTAACCATTGGCATCATACTAAAGTCGAGAAATTCCTTGTAATTGAGGGTGAAGCTATAGTGAATTTCCGTCATATCGAAAGTGAACAGATCATTGAGTATCCCGTAAATGGGCGACGGCTTAAGGTAATAGATATTCCACCAGGCTATACGCACTCCATTACTAACACAGGTACTACAGAAGTTATCACTCTATTTTGGGCAAATGAGTTGTTTAATCCTGATAAGCCAGATACTTATTACTTGGAGGTATAATTATGGAAAAACTTAAAGTCATGACAATCCTTGGTACTAGACCGGAAATCATTCGGTTATCTGAGTGTATTAAGGCTTGCGATAAATATTTCAATCATATTCTTGTACATACAGGTCAGAACTGGGATTTTACATTAAATGAAGTATTCTTTAATGAACTTGAGCTTCGTCAGCCAGATTATTTTTTAGAAGCTGTAGGAACAAATCTTGGGGAAACAATGGGGAATATTATTGCAAAATCCTTTGAAGTCTTGGAGAAAGAAAAGCCAGATGCACTTCTTATCTTAGGAGACACGAATAGTGCTCTTAGTGCAATAGCAGCTAAAAGATTAAAAGTACCTATCTTCCACATGGAGGCTGGAAATAGATGCTTTGACCAGAATGTACCAGAAGAAATTAATCGAAAGATCGTTGATCATATCTCTGACATTAACCTGCCGTACACTGAACACTCTAGAAGATATCTACTATCTGAAGGCTTCCGTAAAGAACATATTTTCGTAACTGGTTCACCAATGCAAGAAGTTCTACAAGCTCATATGGATAAGATTGATGCAAGTGATATATTAGAAAAACTAAATTTAGAGGCTGGAAAATATATTATTGTTTCTGCACATCGAGAAGAAAACATTGATAATGAACAGAATTTTATGTCATTGATGAATGCAATAAATAAGATTGCTGAACGCTATCAAATGCCGGTAATTTATTCTACACATCCTAGAAGTATGAAGTTTATTGAACAACGTAATTTCAAGTTTCATCCTCTTGTACAGAATTTAAAACCGTTTGGTTTCTTGGATTATAATAAGCTGCAAAAAAATAGTTTCTGTGTGCTTTCTGATAGTGGTACTTTGTCTGAAGAAAGTACAATGCTTGATTTTCAAGGTGTACTTCTTAGGACTTCTACTGAGCGACCAGAAGTTCTTGACAAGGGAAATGTAATAATAGGTGGAATCAAAGAAGAGGAAATAGTGAGGTCTGTTGAAATTAGTAGATTAATATGGGATTCAAGAAAGCAAAAAACTATTCCGAATGATTATCAAGATTGTAATGTTTCCGTTAAAATTGTTAAGATACTTCTGAGTTACTCGAAAATTATAGATCAATATGTATGGAATAAATAATGGGGACACTTGTAGAAAAAAATTATGGGGGAAAGATGAAAAAGAACTTTCTTTTTTTAGGATTTGCTATACCAGATGATGAAATGGAAGAAACTTTTTATTTAGATGAATTTCCGTCTATTCAAACTCATAAGTTTATTTGGAATATGATTAAGGCACTTGAGAATGATAATTCATTTGAATATACTTATGTTTCAACCAGAGCAGTCTCTGATTATCCATTTTACAAACGAAAATTTATTAAATCAAAGGAATGGGTAGTTGAGTTGTTTGATAGGAAAATTAAAATTAAAGAAATGCCTTTCCTTAACTTAGGTGTATTAAAAAGTTTAACAAGATTTCTTTGTGGATTATATTATTGCTATAAAGAATATTATAAAGTAGATAATAAAGGAGGTATAATTGTTTACTCAGTTCATGTTCCATTCATGATGATTGGTAAACTTATATCTAAAATATTTAGCATTGATTTTATTGTCATATGGACTGACCCACCTTCTATTCCTAATATTAATGATAGTTTTTTGAAAGCTAAATTTAGAAGAATAGAACTTTTATTATCCAAGTATTTAATGAAAAGAACTTCAAAGGTCATAGCACTTACTAAATATTTAGCCGAAGATTTTGCATTTGGGATCCCCTACTTAGTAATAGAAGGAATAATTGACGAAAATGATATTAATTCCGAGTTTTTACTTAAAAACTCGGAAGGGGGGAAAGATAGTATAATTGTAGTATATAGTGGTTCACTTTCAAAAAGGTACGGAATAGACAAGATAGTTGAATCATTTTGTTTGCTGACAGACAAAAGGCTGCAATTAGTGGTATATGGCCGCGGAGATTATGAGGAAGATTTAAAGAAAATTTGTATGATTAATGAGAATGTTCATTATAAAGGTTTTGTAACAAATGAAGAAATAATAAAAATTCAAAGAGATGCTGACTTTCTTATAAATGCTCGATCGGCTGATGAGTATTATGTTAAATATTCATTTCCATCAAAAACACTGGAGTATATGCTATCAGGTACTCCATTAATATCAACTGTTTTGCCTGGTATGCCAGAAGATTATATGAATTATATGCTGGTATTAGAGAATAATGAGCCAAAAACAATCGCAGGTTTATTACAAAAAGTAAGTCTAATGAATAAAACTGAAAAGTATAAACTAGGATTAAAAGCAATGGAATTTGCAAAAAGTAAGAATTATGTTAACCAAGGAAAAAAAGTAGTTTCCTTCTTATTAGGTGAAGAAGGAGCTAAACAATGACTCACATCGTATTTGTAGTTTCGTTATTTTTTTTGTTACCAAATATTAATAAAAAACTGCCGTTTTTTTATTTTACATTCGCTGTTTTATTCCTATTTTTAGCATTGAGATACAACTATGGAAATGATTACTTGAGTTATTCTCTTATACATTCTGCCCTGAATTCAGGAATATCAGCTTGGGGAGAAAACGATATTCTATTTAAGTACTCCAATATTTTGATATACAATTTTCAATGGTTCATAGCTGTAGTTAGTTTTTTTTATATTCTTGTTATTTATCAACTAATTAAGAAAACTATATTAATTGAAAATTATTGGATAAGTGTTTTAATTCTTTTAATTAATCCATATCTTTTCTTAGTTCATTTATCTGGAATAAGACAGACGATTGCAATATGCTTTATAATAATTTCTGTCTTTTTCTTGATAAAGAAAAGAATAATTTATTACTTACTATTTATAATTATTGCTTCTGGATTTCATCAAAGTGCAATAATATTATTACCTATGTGTTTTTTTATTAATGATCGGAAAATCAAAAAAAAATGGATGGTTATAATTGTTGGTTTCCTATTATTTATAGTATTTACACCATTATTAGAATTAATTATTAATCAAACATATCAAATATTTCCACAGTATAGGCACTACGTTGAAGAAGGAAATGAAAACAGCGTTAGATCTACATTGATTTCGAGTTTCTTGTTTTTTTTCATTATATTTAATATTAATAAACTTGAGGGCAAAGAGCTAATATTTGGTAAACTTTCATTAATAGCGACTATTATTTCAATAGCTGCTTTTAAGATTTCAATGATCACAAGATTTGGAATGTATTTTGATATTTTCATGATTATTACCATCCCGCAAATTCTTACTAAAATTAATGTAAGAGCCAATAAACAAATATTGTTTATTTTAATTGTATTGATTTATTTATTAAGATATTTCTCTTTTTTTAATAACCCATTATGGCACGATGCGTACAGCACGTATAGGACTATCCTTGAGAAATAATTTTGTAAGAAAGGAAATATCTGTGAAAATTTTATTTTTAATAAATGTTCCTTTACCTGAGGCAAGTTTGCTGATGAATGAAAAGCCTTCACCATTTGGAGGTTGGTTAATTAATGTGGCGAATAACTTGTCGAGCTTACCTAATGTTGAATTAACCATTGCTTTTCCAAAATTAAAGGTGAAAGAATATATAAAAATTCAAGGTAAAGATATTTTATATTATGCATTTGAACCTGTAAAAGAGAAGAATAAGAAAAAGATGAATTTTAATCCTACTTTTGAAAAAATAATTGATGAAGTCAAGCCGGATATTCTACATATTCATGGTACGGAGTTGGCTCATACATTATCCTTTATTAATGTTAGTATTAACAAGAACATAAGAACTATTATTAGTATTCAAGGGCTAGTATCTGTTATAGCAAAACACATCTTTTCAAATCTACCGTTTAGGGTTATTTTTGGTGCGACTTTAAGGAATATTTTAAGAAAAGATAATGTCTATGGATTGTATAAGCTCTATTTAAAAAGAGGCAAAAATGAAATTGAAGCGTTAAAGAAAGTGAATTATATTATAGGTCGAACAACATGGGATAAAGCATGTACTTCTCAGATAAATCCAAATGCCATGTACTATATGTGTAATGAGACTGTGAGGGAGCAATTTTATAATTATCAATGGAACAAAAAACAATGTGAAAAACACTCCATTTTTTTAAGCCAGGCACATTATCCTATAAAAGGTCTTCACTATGTTCTTGAAGCAATGCCATTAATATTAAAACGATTTTCGGATGCTAAGCTATATATAAGTGGGAAGAATATAACTCAGGCTGACATGATCATGGAAAAATTACAGCTTACTTACTATGGTAAATATATTAAAAAAATAATTAAACGAAATAATCTGGAGAGAAGTGTTTTTTTTACTGGTTTATTAAATGAGGAGGAAATGTGTGAAAGGTACTTGAAGTCTAATGTATTTGTCTGCCCTTCTGCAATAGAGAATAGTCCTAACTCTTTGGGCGAAGCTATGCTATTAGGAGTTCCCTCTGTAGCTTCGGATGTTGGAGGTGTATCAGATATGCTGACTCATAAAAAGGAAGGATTTATTTATCAAGCAGATGCTCCTTACATGCTGGCACATTATATTTGTGAAATTTTCGCAAATGATGAGATTGCATCTTTGTTTTCTGAGAGGAGCAGAAAGCGTGCTTGGAATACTCATAATAGAGAAAAAAATATATCTATGCTGCAAGAAATTTATAATAGCATTCTGTTAAGAGGGAACGAAACTTGAATATACAAAAAATCAAAAAAATCAAAAAAAATATATTGAATAATGAAGTTGCATTGAAAACCATAAAGAATTCCGGTTGGCTTGTTAGTGATAGGATTTTCTTTATGATAATAGGAGTATTTGTAACAGCTTTAAGTACCAGATATTTCGGGCCGGAAATATACGGTCAATATAGTTATGCTACTTCCTTTGTTGCATTGTTTACGGCATTTTCAACATTAGGGCTTGAAACTCTAACTGTTAGAGCAATAATAAATAAAGAAGATGATGAAGGAACAATATTATGCACAAGTTTAATCTTAAGAATATCTGGTGGCTTAATATTAACTGTTTTTGCTTCATTATTAATACGTATTTTAGAGCCTAATCATAATAATATACATATTATTGTATTAATAATGTCCTTTACAATGTTATTTAAATCACTTGAAGTAATTGAATACTGGGTTCAAGCTTATCAAAAATCTAAAATATCATCTGTTATTCGCATGGGGACATACGTAATATCTGCTTTGTTAAAAATATTGGTCATTATATTGAAAGGTAATATAATACATTTTTCCTTAGTGTACATGTTTGATGCTATTATTATTGGTTTTGCACTTATATTAGCCTACTTTAATAAAAGAGAAAATAAAAATAAATGGAAATTCAATTTAACTTATAGTAAGAAAATTATTTCACAAAGCTGGTATATTATGATTTCTGGTTTGATGATTACGATTTATATGAAAATTGATCAAGTAATGTTGGGATCAATAATAGAAAATAAAGAAGAATTAGGAGTTTATTCTGCAGCAGTGCAAATTTCAGAAATGTGGTATTTTATACCCATGGCAATAATAACATCGTTTAAACCAATTATAATGAAAAAAAAGAAAACCAATGATGATACCTATATTGAATCAGTGCAATTTTTGTACACTATAATAGCTTGGATAAGTATCAGTTTCGGAGTGTTCGTTCTTTTAACTTCTAAAATCATAGTTAATATTCTTTTTGGTGCTGCTTATTTTAAGGCTTCTGATATTTTATTGACGAATATTTGGGCTGGGATTTTTGCAATGTTAGGGAGTGTAGCATCTGTTTGGTATGTTTGTGAAAATTATCAGAAATATTCTATTGTTTTAGTTTTTTCAGGATTAATAATGAATATTACACTTAATTTAATTCTAATACCAAAAATGGGTGGGAACGGAGCGGCGATTGCCACATTGATTACTCAGTTCTTTTCAAATTTTGTGGTTCCTTTATTTATCAAAGATATAAGATTAAACTCAATAATGATTATTAGGGCATTTATGTATCCGATTAGAAAATGGTTATTGAAATAAATGGTAAGTAAAGAGGGAATAATATGAGATTAAAATGGAGGATGACTTGTGGAAATTCAGAAGAAAATAGTTCTTTATAATCCAGCTGTTAGTAGCTTAAATATAGGTGATCACATTATATTTGATGGAGCTTTTAATCAGTTAGAGAATGTATTAAAAGAGGCATTTATAGTAGAGATTTCTACACATTTACCAGTTTCAAGATATTTGAGACATCTAAAAGATTCGGATTTTAACTTCGTTTGTGGAAGCAACTTATTAAGAGGAAAAATGAATAGATTATTTAGACAGTGGGATATAAATATTTTTAATGCAGCTAGAATGAAGAACTCTATTCTAGTAGGGGTAGGGTGGTGGCAATATGGTGATGAACCCAATATTTACACGAAAATGCTTTATAAAAAAGTTTTATCTATGAAATATCTACACTCTGTAAGAGACTCCTATACTGAAATGCAATTGAAAAAAATGGGGTTTGAAAATGTGATAAATACTTCTTGCCCAACCATGTGGAGTTTGACCGAAGAGCATTGTCTTGAAATACCTACAAATAAAGCACAAAATGTAGTTTGCACTTTAACTGATTATAATAAAGATTTTGCTAAAGACAGAGAAATGCTGAACATTTTGTCTAATAATTATAAAAATGTTTATTTGTGGTTGCAAGGGATTAAGGATTATGATTATTTTTGTGAGTTAGTTCCTAAAAACAATAATATCCATTTAGTTGCTCCAAACTTAAAAGCGTACGATGAGATTTTAGAAAAAGACATCGACTATATAGGAACTAGATTACATGCGGGTATTCGTGCTCTTCAAAAGAAAAAGAGAAGTATAATAATAGGGATTGATAATAGAGCCATTGAGAAGCAAAAAGATTTTAATTTGACCTGTATTACTCGTAGTGAAATTGATTCATTACCAAAGTTAATTAACGAAAAATTTTCTACTGATATAAAAATCCCGATTGATAATATTAATAAATGGAAAACTCAATTTACCAATAATAATTGAAACTAGGTGAGGAAATGTATAAAGCTGATTTAAATGTACCGGTTGCATTAATTTTTTTTTGTAGGCCTGAAACTTTAAGATTAGTTTTCGAAAAAATCAAAGAAGCAAGACCCTCCAAATTGTTTTTAATACAAGACGGGCATAGAGAAGGAAATAAATCGGATATTAAAAACATGGAGAGATGCAGGGAAATTGTTGAAGATATCGATTGGGAGTGTAGCGTTTTTAAAAATTATGCTGATGTCAATTTAGGGTGTGGTATAAGACCTTATTCTGGAATATCTTGGGTTTTTGAACACGTAGATAATGCAATTTTTTTAGAAGATGATTGCGTGCCTGCAAATTCTTTTTTTGGATTTTGTGATGAAATGCTTTCAAAATACAAAGATGATTATAGAGTTGGAATGATTAGTGGGCTGAACTATTTTAAAGAATTCGACTTTGGAGGAAGTTCGTACGGATTTGTGAAATCTGGTGCTATATGGGGTTGGGCTACATGGAAAGACCGCTGGAATAGATATGATTATGGATTAAAGCAATTAGATGATATGTATATCAAAAATAATGTCTTGTTAGATATAACTCCTAAATTTGCAGCGAAAAAACGCTTAGACACTTGGCAAAAGACTAAAGATGATTTAGATAAAAATATAAAATTATCATATTGGGATTTTCAGTGGGGTTTTACTAGACATATCAATTCTTGGCTATCTATTGTTCCAAAATATAACCAAATCACTAATATTGGAATCGGAGAATCATCTACTCATTCTGGCAATATAAAAAGACTTCCCAAGAAAATTGCTTCCTTTTTCTTTATGGAGGTTAAAGAATTGGAGACTCCATTAGATCATCCTCAAGTTGTATTAGCAAATAGAAAATATGACTATTTATATTACAAGATCATATATCCTAATTATTTAGTTAAAGTTGCAAGGAGAATTTCACGCTTTTTTAGGAATTAATAAAATTTTTAGAAATAGAGGATCGATTAATGGAAATATTAGTGACTGGTGGTGCAGGCTACATAGGATCACATACATGTATTGCATTATTAGAGGCAGGACATTCAGTTGTGGTAGTTGATGACTTACGTAATAGTAGAGCCGAAATAATTGAAAAGGTTGAAAGGATCACTAAAAAAAAGATCCAATTCTATTTGATTGATGTTACAAATGAAGTTGCGGTTAATGAAGTGTTTAGTAATCACTCATTTGATGGAGTTATTCATTTTGCTGGTTTAAAGGCAGTTGGAGAATCGGTAAATCAACCTCTAGACTACTATTATAATAATATTGTTAGTACCATGATACTTGCAAAAGTTTGTAAGAAATATGGAGTGAAAAAGTTTGTTTTTAGTTCATCAGCTACAGTCTATGGGGAAAATAAAGTTCCTTTCATCGAAACAATGGAACTTCTACCAACTACAAATCCATATGGTGAAACTAAAGTTATGAGTGAGCGGATTTTAGCGGATTTGGCAAGAATAGATGAGTCTTTTTCTGTGGTAGTATTAAGATACTTTAATCCAGTCGGTGCTCATACTAGTGGATTAATTGGTGAACTACCTAATGGTATTCCTAATAATCTAATGCCTTACATAGCTCAAGTGGCAGATAAAGAACTAGATAATCTAAAAATTTACGGGAATGATTATCCTACAATTGATGGTACAGGAGTAAGGGATTATATTCATATTATGGATTTAGCAGAAGGACACGTTTTAGCTATGGAGAAAGTAGTTGAAGGTGCGAACATATATAATTTGGGTACTGGTATTGGTACTTCTGTACTACAGTTGATTGGTGCTTTTGAAAAAGCGACAGGATTGAAAATACCATATATATATGTTAAACGGAGGCCGGGGGATATAGCTGAATGTTATGCAAATGTGAATAAGGCTAAAGAAGAACTAAACTGGGTTGCAAAAAGAAGTCTTATTGAAATGTGTCGTGATACATGGAGATTTCAAATTAGTCAAAATAAAAAAAGCGACTTGTGAAAAGACAATATCTTATTTTAAGATGTTGAGCCGATCTATATTTTTTGTATTTTCGTGTTTTATTATTTATGCTATATAGACTGAACTTTTGAATTACATTCGTATACAAAGCCGATTAATGACCTCAAACGAGTTATCATTGACGCGTTTCATGAAAGCAGCGATGTTGATGCGAATGTGTTAGAACTTTTGTAAAATAGCCATTTCCATAGCCCTTCAACCAAGTTGAGCCTTAGTGGTACTTGGGCAGGAAAACAAACTGCAGCTGTGTATGCTTTTGCAGGTAGGTTTGCACCTGTTCAGCACGATCAATCCGGCTGTTGTCCGGAATCGTTCCAATCTTACCTTTCGCATAAGACTTCCGGACAGCATCAAGAAACTGGATGAGTACAGGGGCATATCGCTCGCCATCTCGGTAAAGAACGTGCCCCGTCTCATAGTTCAGGATACCAAACAATTTTGCAACCTTCAGGTCGACCATATGTCGGCACCTTTCGCTGCTGGTCTACCGGAAACCAGGTGTATTGCAGCGACTGATATGCCCGATTGATACAATCGTCCTCAAACAACAAATAGTTGATTAGCTTTTTTAGTGCAGGAGAGGGTTCTGACCTGAACGTTTCCTGCTTCGAAGTATCGGTAAGTTCCATAGTGTAGGTTGCCTTGGCATGGCTAAATCCGAGCCGGTGCAGCAAGACGGACATTCCTTTTTCGTGTAGGTTTCACCGAATTCCCACTCGACAAAGAGCATGGCCAGCTTAAGCGTCCAGGTATACTTGGCTTCGAGGCCAACGTCGACGGGACGCTTGGTTGCTACAGTACTGCTAGATTCTGCTTCTTCTAGTCGGTATGTCGGCGTGGATAGCCTGGTGAATGTCCCAGCGTAAGACTTTTGATTCCGTCACGCTCATAGTTATGAATGTAACTTGGCAGTTGTTTTTTCTGTGCGCTTGATCATCTTAGAAATATCCTTGATCGTTCGCCCCTCAAGACGGTGTGAAACCTCCAAATAACACTCAAACATCCGTTTGTCAGAATTTTGACGAAGAGCTGCTGCAAGCTTATGTTTTTCATATCGGTGGTTGTCATGAAATCACGTCCTAAATGGTTGTTACTTTCTATTACCTATCTAGGAGTCGACAATTTTTCTATATGAAATTCTTTAGTTCAGTCTATATAGGGATAAATGCTTTAAGGTGATACACTAAGGTCTAACTGCAAGAGATTAAGATAAAATACTTGTTGCACCTGCCATACTATTTTTTTAATACGAGGAAATAATCAATGATAAATAAAATATTCAAGAACAAGCCGGGCAAGCGCAGAAAAAGAATTCTCTTTCTGTACTTGCCTGTTCTGTTAATAGTCGTGCTGTTCTTGGGTGCGGGACGCTTCCTTCCCGTATCTGAGACTCCGAAACAAGCAGACGTCATCATCATCCTCAGCGGCGGGGGAGGGCGGGTGGAGCAAGGGGTTCAGCTGTTTCAAAAAGGCTATGCGCCGCAGCTCCTGCTGTCTAATGCTAAGGAGATCACCGGCCCCGCCGGTGACATGCGCGGAACGGCTCTTTCCATGGGCATCCCGGAGTCCGCTATTCTGACGGAGGATGCTGCTGAGAGCACCTACCAGAACGCCCAGCTCACGCTCCCGATTATGCAGCAGAAGGGCTTTAAGTCGGCGATTGTGGTGTCGTCGGATTTTCATATGCGGCGGGTGAAGTTTATCTTCGATCATGTGTATAGGAAGTCGGGGATTGAGCTGACGTATATTGGGGCGGATTCGGGTTATAACGCCAAGGCGTGGTGGAGTGACCGGTATAGCCGGGAGACGACTTTTAATGAATACATTAAGATGATTGGCAATGCCTTCGGCTACAATGGCCCGGAAGCGAAAGGCTCGCTGGAGCAGATTAAGCGCTGGTTCCGCCGATAAGGCACGACACCTTCGCGATGGATACCGTTAGGTTCTACCGGGATGTTGCGGATCGGCGTGGGTGAAGCTTGGGAAACAGCATAAACAGCAGAGACAGCGGCTAAGCAAATATGATTTCGAAACGACAGAGACCTTATGAGACCAATAGGGTCTCTATTTTTTTACCATAATGGCAAACCTCTTGCCTGTAGTTCACGGATTAGACTAATCTGCAGCATTCTACGTTATTGACCAGTGGAATAATGTGACATATTATTACAACTATAAAAGAAATTATATTGGATTCCAGTTAGGTGGTGTTTGCGTGGTCCCTATTACTAGAACGATGATTCGTGATCTATTAGCGTTGCATTTGTCGCAGAAGGGAATGTCTATTCATCAGTTCTCCATACAATCCGGAATTAATTCAGGAACGCTCAGCCGGATACTTAGTGGTCACCAGCCCATTGCTATGAACCATCTGGAGCGAATCACCAAGGCGATGGATCTGCCGGAGGATCATTTCTACAGCTTATATGTGGATGAGTGTTTCTTTTTCTCGTCGCCCACCTGGCGGCGTCTGCGGCCATTTCTTGTGCGCTCCGCTGAGCTGGGCCGTCTGGATTGCGTTGAACAGGTGGTTCAGAATCTGCTGGAGAATCTGGTCTATGCCCCCATGCTGTTCGAAGTGGCTGAAGGGCTGTTTCAAGAGGGGCTGTGGCAGGCTGCCGAATTGTTGTATAAGAATGTGAGTGTCAGTGAGAAGTATCAGAATTCCGAGCGACTCGCGTTGTGCCAATACCGTCTGTTCCGTATCGCCATTGGTGATGACCAGGCGCGGAATTTACAGGCAGCACATCTCTTCGAATGTTACCTGGACCGGCTGGATGAAGCGGATCAATTGGATGGATTGAAGCATCTCGCTCATGTATATGTTTCATTGAACAAGTGGCATAAGGTGGGTGAGTTGGCGAAGCAAATGCAGCAAGTAGCAACTCTTCGTTATAATCTTCAGCGTCAGTCGGACCGTAGAGAGAGTAACGAGAAAAAAACCGAAAAACCTCTGTACTTCTATATCTTGTACGCTCAGCTTATCCGTTCAGCTGTATGTAAGGAGTTAGGGGACTACAATTCGGCATTAAATTGGATATCCCTCTATATGGATGGGAACTGGATACAGGAGGACAATGAAGAAGTGAAGCGGAATGTGGCTCAGTTCCAGGAGTGGGGTACCGCAAACAGACTGCTCTATCAGGTACTGGGAGGACAGTCCGAAGTACTCTCAGCATATGTCGAATATATCTCTCACCGACCAGATGAGATATTCATAGGGATATACAATATTATCTTGTCGGCTAATCGTTATGACTGGAATGTTGATTCTATTCTGGAGCGTTTTGCTGCCTATATTCCTTACCGGACAAATCTTGAAGAGTATGGCATTCTTCATAACAAACAAGTCATTGCCAGCCAATACTCCAGATTTCTTGCTGAAATAGCAACCTATTATTTACATAACAAGCGTAAAGAAGGGGTTATCTTCATCCTCCAAAGTATGGAATCATCTGCTAGAATCAATGATGAGAGCAATATCATCAAATGTGTTGATTTGTTCGAACAGCACCGGCATCTTGCAGATGAAGAAGAGAAAGAGCAATACAAACTTCTAGTTAGGGAGGTGCAGGATTCACATGAAAAGAAAATTGTTCAAGCTTCTAGCTTCCTGTAGTCTGGCTATTGCTATTATTATAACTGTTGGTATTGCTGGGCCTGTAGCAAACATCAGCACTCAAAGTCTTATTCAAATTATGAATCACGGTTTAGGTGATGGTTGATGCTTATCGGGTAGCAATGATATGATTTCAAGTCATTACGCAGAGCAAACGACGTTCCCGGTATATCGGGAGCGTTATTTGATTTGAAGCAAATAGGCTCGCTGGAGCAGATTAAGCGCCGGTTCCGCAGGTAACGGGGAGACCAGGACGGCAGCGGGTGAAGCGTTGGAAACAGCCGTAGGCTGAGGCAGAGACCTTATGAGACTCATAGGGTCTCTTTTTTTGCGATCATGGCAAACCTCTTGCCTGTAGTTCACGGATTATACTAATCTGTAGTATTCTACGTTATTGACCATTGGAATAATGTGACATATTATTACAACTATAAAAGAAATTATATTAGATTCCAGTTAGGTGGTGTTTGCGTGGTCCCTACTACTAGAACTATGATTCGCGATCTATTAGCGTTGCATTTGTCGCAGAAGGGAATGTCTATTCATCAATTCTCTGGACAATCCGGAATTAATTCAGGAACGCTCAGCCGGATACTTAGTGGTCAGCAGCCCATTGCTATGAACCATCTGGAGAGAATCACCAAGGCAATGGATCTGCCGGAGGATCATTTTTACAGCTTATACGTGGATGAATGTTTCTATTTCTCTTCACCCAATTGGCGGCGTCTGCGGCCTTTTCTTGTGCGATCGGCTGAGCTGGGCCGTCTGGATTGCGTTGAACAAGTTGTTCAGAATCTGCTGGAGAATCTGGTCTATGCCCCCATGCTGTTCGAAGTGGCCGAAGGACTGTTTCGAGAGGGGCTGTGGCAGGCTGCTGAATTGCTGTATAAGAATGTGAGTGTCAGTGAGAAGTATCAGAATTCCGAGAGACTCGCGTTATGCCAATACCGTCTGTTCCGTATCGCCATTGGTGATGACCAGACGAAGAATTTGCAGGCGGCGCATCTCTTCGAATGTTACCTGGACCGGCTGGATGAAGCGGATCAATTGGACGGGTTGAAGCATTTGGGGCATGTCTATGGTTCAATGAATCGGTGGCATAAGATGGATGAAATCGCAGAGAAGATGCAGCAATTAGCAACTATTCGTTATAATCTACAGCGGCAGTCGGACCGTAGAGAGAGTAACGAGAAAAAAACCGAAAAACCCCTATACTTCTATATCCTGTACGCGCAGCTTATCCGTTCAGCTGTGTGTAAGGAATTAGGAGACTACAATTCGGCATTAGATTGGGTGTCTCTCTATATGGATGGGAGCTGGATACAGGAGGACAATGAAGAAGTGAAGCGGACTATGGCTCAGTTCCAAGAGTGGGGTACCGCGAATAGACTGCTCTATCAGGTGCTGGGAGGACAACATGAGTCGCTCCCTGAATACGTTGAATATATCTCTCACCGACCAGATGAGATATTTATAGCGTTATACAATATTATCTTGTCGGCTAACCGCTATGACTGGAATGTTGATTATATTCTGGAGCGATTTGCTTCCTATATTCCTTACCGGAAGTATTCTACAGAATTTGGCGAATATAATCGGCAGATTATGTTGGACCAACACACTAAATTCCTTGCTGAATTGGCAGCCTATTATTTACATGACAATCGCAAAGAAGGAATTAAATTCATCCTGCAAAGCTTGGAATCGTCTGCTAGAATCAATAATGAGAGCAATGTAATCAAATGTGTCGATCTGTTTGGGCAACATCGGAATCAAGCAGATGAAGAAGAGAATCAACAATACAAAGTTCAAATTGGAGTATACCTATAAGTCAAAACGTTCCCGGTTTATCGGGAGCGTTATTTGTATATATTGCGGCTCGACCTGTAGCACGAATCCCTTGTTACTGGCGAGGCGCTCCAACGCCGGGTTTCTGCCACCTTGGGGAACAGGCGGAGGGAAAAGCCCAAACGGACATAGAACTAACAATAAAATACTATCTTTTGGATTTATTTCTACGATATTACATGTATAATCAAGAACATTAGTGGAATATTTTTCTAAACCTAAAAATAGGTTTTTTCTAAAGATTCCAAACTAAAATATAATATCAGGAGTGTATTTATGAACAAGAAAGCTTTGACAATGTTAGCTACCTTTGGACTTTTATGCTCGATTTATCCTGCCAGCATTAATGCTGAATCCAGCACAAATGTTGATAATTCAACCTCTTCATCAACTAATGTATTTACTTCTGTTCCTGATCAACAAGAAATTGAACGTCAGAAGCAATACGAACCTGCCCCCCCTACTGCTTGGGAAGTTGATCTGAATGGTAATAAGAAAATAGTACCGTACATTGTCCCTTCTGCATTAGGAAATGCAACCAAGGGTACCATTGGGACACAATCTTGGAGTGATAGCAACTATACTTACGCTTTTGACGGCTGGACTTTAAGTTCTACACAACTAGATGACTATAGATTTTATGTTTCTAAAGTGTCTATTGATAACCATAGTTCTCAACCATTGCCACTAAAATACACTCAACAAAACTCAATTACAACACAATGGTCAGTTGGTGCAAATATTTCAGCCGAGGCTGAATTTGGCCCGAAATTCTTATCTAGTTTAACAGTTTCATTAGGTGGAAATTGGAGTAAATCTAAAACATCATACGCTAGTACAACTATCGAAATGGGACCAGTAAATGTTCCTTCAGGATGGGCTGCATCCTTCACTAAATATCAAGGTGGCGGTTATGGTCAAGGACAAGCGAGATGGAAAAAGTATATCAAAGGCACTTCTTCTTTAGTAGGATTGTACTACACAGGTGAGTCTGGTTGGGCTGTTAATGATTCAGTTACAAAGTATGTCTATGCAGATCATAAAATTTAAGTTTTGTAGAAGAACTCTACCTCTTTTTTTAGTTATACTAGTAGCTTTAACCGTTTCTTCCTGTGACGTTAAATCTCATGATGAAGTACTCAAGAACGATGAATTACCTATATCATATAATCAGTACAGATCTTTATTTGATAATATGATAAAAGAACTTAAGATAGCAGATTCGGAAATAACTGAAAAAACTGATAATGTTAACTTGGTGGCAATTGACAAAGAAGCGTCATTTGGTAAGAGATCTATTTTAACATTGACAGGTGAACAAACCAATCAAGAAACACAAGAAAGAATCATTTATACGAATAAAAAGAATGAAAACTTAGCTCTAATTGATTTGATTTATTTACACTCTTCAGTAGGTAAAGATATGATTTTTTTGCCAGCATCTACAGAGACTTCTAGAGAAAATCCATTCTTTCAAAAGTTTAACGAATGTATACTATCTTATAATAATATATTGATTAAAATAACTATAATATCCAATGATAAACCCATTGAGTTTCAAGAACTGAATAGAACTGTTAATTCTGTAACAACTTTTTTGGAACAATACAAATTTTAAAAAAGAATTAAGATGATTGGCAATGCCTTCGGCTATAATGGCCCGGAAGCGAAGGGTTCGCTGGAGCAGATTAAGCGCTGGTTCCGCAGGTAAGGCACGACACCTTCGCGATGGATACAGTTCGATTCTACCAGGATGTTGCGCATCGGCGTGGGTGAAGCTTGGGAAACAGCAAAGACAGCAAAGACAGCAAAGACAGCGGCTAAGCAAATATGATTTCGAAACGACAGAGACCTTATGAGACCAATAGGGTCTCTATTTTTTTATCATAATGGCAAGCCGCTTGCCTGTAGTTCACGGATTATACCAATCTGTAGTATTCTACGTTATTGACCATTGGAATATTGTGACATATTATTACAACTATAAAAGAAATTATATTGGATTCCAGTTAGGTGGTGTTTGCGTGGTCCCTACTACTAGAACTATGATTCGCGATCTACTAGCGTCGTATTTGTCGCAGAGGGGTATGTCTATTCATCAATTCTCCGGACAATCCGGAATTAATTCAGGAACGCTTAGCCGGATACTTAGTGGTCAGCAGCCCATTGCTATGAACCATCTGGAGCGAATCACCCAGGCGATGGATCTGCCGGAGGATCATTTCTATATCTTATATGTGGATGAATGTTTCTTTTTCTCGTCACCCACCTGGCGGCGTCTGCGGCCTTTTCTTGTGCGCTCCGCTGAGCTGGGCCGTCTGGATTGCGTTGAACGGGTGGTTCAGAATCTGCTGGAGAATCTGGTCTATGCCCCCATGCTGTTCGAAGTAGCTGAAGGCCTGTTTCGAGAGGGGCTGTGGGAAGCTGCCGAATTGCTGTATAAGAATGTGAGTGCCAGTGAGAAGTATCAGAATTCCGAGCGACTTGCGTTATGCCAATACCGTCTTTTCCTAATTGCCATAGGTGATGACCAAGCGCGGAATTTACAGGCTGCGCACCTCTTCGAAGGCTACCTGGACCGGCTGGATGAAGCGGATCAATTAGACGGGTTGAATCATTTGGGTCATGTCTACGGTTCAATGAATCGGTGGCATAAGGTGGATGAACTCGCTAACAAGATGCTGCAATTAGCAACTATTCGTTATAATCTCCAGTGGCAGTCAAACCGCAGAGAGAGTAACGAGAAAAAAACTGAAAAACCCCTGTACTTCTATATCCTGTACGCACAGCTTATCCGTTCAACTGTGTGTGAGGAATTAGGAGACTTCAATTCGGCATTAGATTGGGTATCCCTCTATATGGATGGAAGCTGGATACAGGAAGACAATGAAGAAGTGAAGCGGACTGTGGCTCAGTTCCAGGAGTGGGGTACCGCAAACAGACTACTCTATCGGGTAATGGCTGGACAGTATGAGGCGCTCTCTGAATATGTTGAATACATCTCCCACCGACCAGATGAGATATTTATAGCATTATACAATATCATCCTATCGGCTAACCGCTATGACTGGAATGTCGATAATATTCTGGAGCGGTTTGCTTCATATATTCCTTACCGTACGTATGCGACAGCATTTGGCGATTATAACCGGCAGCTTATGTTGGACCAGCACACTCAATTCCTTGCTGAATTGGCAACCTACTATTTACATGATAATCGCAAAGAAGGAATTAGATTGATCCTGCAAAGCTTGGAATCGTCCGCTAGAATCAATAACGAGAGCAATGTAATTAAATGTGTCGATCTGTTTGGGCAGCATCGGAATCAAGCAAATGAAGAAGAGAACGAACAATACAAAGTTCAAATTGGAGCATACCTATAAAGTGTCTTTTTACAAAAAAAGTAATGCTATTCCCCATTGCCCTCCACAATGCGACAAACAAACCAGGTATCCCGGTCTATAATTAGGAGCAAATCTATTTATAGTCTGGGAGAAATGGACCATGCCTAATTATTATTTTAGGGAAGTGTGGACACCGTTGCGCTTGTTCGGGATCAGATTCTACCGGGATGACCAGGACCGGCTGTGGATCAAGAAGGGGAAGCAGCGGCGGCAGCTGGTACGGAAAGGCGATAGTGACACGATGGAGACCTGAGGGTCTTCATCTTTTTTTTGCGGCGTCTTTCCTTTTTTTCCTTGAGATGCAGGTGTATGATAATTCAGTAGACTAGATAGAGAGAAGGAGATGCTGGTATGTTGCCGAAGGAGAAAGTACATAAGCTAAGAGAATGGATGGCGGAGCGCGGGATAGCGGCCTGTGTGGTGTTGAGCGGGGATGCTCACTTAAGTGAATATGAGGGGGAGCACTGGAAAAGCCGCCGCTGGATTACCGGCTTCACCGGTTCTGCCGGAACGGCTGTGATCACATTAGCGGATGCTGGCTTGTGGACGGATGGCAGGTACTACATTCAAGCAGAGCGGGAGCTGGAGGGCTCCGGTATCCGTATGTTCCGCATGGCTGAGCCTGGCGTTCCGCAATGGGATGAATGGCTGGCCGAGGAATTGCCGCAAGGCGCACGTATGGCGGTAGACGGCAGAACGTTGTCCGTAACCGCGATGAAGGGCTTGCAGGCCAAGTTCGCGGCGAAAGGGATTCAGACGATTACAGACCTCGACCCGGTAGGGGAGATCTGGACGGACAGACCGGCCATTCCGGCCGAGCCATTAATGCTGCATGACGAAGAGTATGCAGGCCTCAGCCGGGTGGACAAGCTGGAGCAGGTCCGGCAGGGGATGAAGCGTAAGGGCGCTGATTATTATGTGCTGTCCGCGCTGGATGATCTGTGCTGGCTGTTCAACATCCGGGGACGGGATATTCCGTTCAATCCGTACGTGACGGCTTTTGCCATAGTAGGGGTACATCATGCAATCTTGTTCGCCGGAGGGCATAAGGCCACCCCGCAAGATAAGGAGACGCTGGCCCGGGATGGCGTGGAGATCAGGGAGTATGAGGACATCCTTCCGTTCCTGCAGACGCTACCGGAAGCAGCTTCCGTGCTGTATGATCCGAACAAAACCGGATATAGTCTGGCGGCGGCCATCCCGGAATCCGCTCATAGTATTGAAGTATCGGGTCTTGTAGTAGCCCTTAAGTCGATCAAGAACGAGGTGGAGATCCGTAATATCCGGGATGTCTATTTGAAGGATGCGGCCGCCCTGGTCGGACTGTTCAAATGGCTGCAGGAGACGGTTCCGCTCCGTCCGGTGACCGAGCTTGAAGCCGATGAGAAGGGGCTGGAGCTGCGGCGGCAGCAGCCTTTATTCGCTGAGCTAAGCTTCTCCAGTATCTCTGCCTACGGCGCGAATGCTGCGATGATGCACTATTCGCCGTCTGCCGACCATCCGGTAGAGCTGGAAGCCAGAGGCCTGTATCTGCTGGATTCGGGCTCGCACTTCCAGAACGGGACAACGGATATCACCCGCACGCTGGCGCTTGGCCCGCTGACGGATGAGGAGAAGAGAGATTTCACGCTGGTGCTGAAGTCTGTGATTGCGCTGTCTACGGCCAAGTTCCTCTATGGCTCCACCGGATCTACCCTCGACATTCTTGCCCGGGGGCCGATGTGGGATAACGGCCTCGATTACAAGTGCGGAACCGGGCATGGTGTAGGCTATTACTCCAATGTGCATGAGGAGCCGCAGCGATTCAGCTTCAAGCCGAATCCTGTTGTCCTGGAGCCTGGGATGATTATCACGGTAGAGCCGGGAGTCTACAAGGAGGGCCGTCATGGTATCCGTACGGAGAACACGCTGCTGATTACGGAGGATGTGACTACGGAGTTCGGTAGATTCCTGAGATTTGAAGACCTCTGTTATTTGCCGATAGATACCCGGGCGATTGAGACGTCTATGCTGAGCGGGGAGGAGCTGGCTTGGGTGAATCATTATCATGCTGAGGTGTACGATAAGCTGGCTCCGCTGCTGGATGAGGAGCACCGGGCGTGGCTGAAGCGGGAGACGGCGGCTTTGGTGTTGTAAGGAATAGTAGATTAAGAACGACGGGGACCTTAGAGTCTTCGTCTTTTTTGTATGTTTTTGGAATTATATTAGACAAAATGTGACAAAACGCTGGGGGAAGCTAACTTTGTGGGACCCTGGTAAGGAAGTAATAGACATTTTCGCGAAAAAAATGTAACATCCTTGTTGTGAGTCTTCTTAATAGGATTAACTGGGGAGGGAGTAATAATCTAACTATAAGTTAAAATGTGTTCATTGAACTGGGGAGAAGGAGATGGAATATGTATTCGAAGAAATTAAGAACAGCAGTTTCTATGGTTCTGGTCTTATTATTATCGTTATTAAGTGTGCTTGAGGTATCAGCCGCCTCGTTCAGAGCAGGGGTAGTCTCGAATGACCGGCTCCCGGACGGCACACAAAAGATTACGGTCAATAGTGTAGTAGATGTGACTTATAGCGATCTTAAGGTTCTGAATGAGGTTAAGTTCGTACTTATGAAAGAAGATGTGGAGATAGCCAGTAAGGTGAAGGCGAGAAGTGAAGCCAAGCTGACTGTGCTGGATGCAGTGTATACTTCTATGGAGTACAATTATCTTTCTTTTGAAGGGCTGGCTGCCGGTGAAGAATATTCTCTTCATGCCGAATATACGGGCGGGCAGGGGCTGGTGATGACACCTCCGCAGAGTATCCGTGTGCCTTCAACTACGGGCATTGATATCTCTGTAGAACGGATGACTAAGGATTCCAATACATATGAAAGTGCTACACAATCGGAGGTCCGCAGCGATGATAAGAATGTACGGTTTACCATCCTGAATAACGGTGTTCCGCTTGTGAAGGGATCGGTGGCGATCTGGACGAATTATCAGTCCTATTCTTATACCACGGATGAGAACGGACAGATTCAACTTAAGGATAATCAGAGATTATTCATGACCAGTCCGGTTATGTTCGTATTGCTTAAGCAGGGGAGCGAGCAGTATGAAGCTAAGCCAATCTACGTAACTGACCGGGAGCAAGCGGGCACGTATATGGTGGCTGTCCGTTATCTGAATGCCAACGGGAAGCTGTTCACCGAGCCGTTCCTGAGCAACTCCGGACGCAGCGGATTGGTGAATCAGTTTGCTGTGCCGGGATATACGGTGCTGGTATTCAGAACGGGAGAGGTATATGGAGATTACCAGGCTTATATAGCCACTGAGAACCGTGAAGCTTACATGTTCCAGCTTTCTGCCTCTTCCCTGTACGCGGCCGAAGAAGGGATACACAAAGAAATCATCAAGGATGCCAGTGACTACAGCCGGATCAGCTTCCGCGCTTCCTGGGAGGGTGAGCCGTTATCTGTAGAGAACTATTCTCTCATTGATAACACCAGGTACAAACAGTTGGATAATCTGAGAGGTTCTAAGCTCTTATTCGGGCAGAGTATCTATCTGGAGAAGAATAGGGAATATGAATTTACATCAATTGCAAGAGGATATGATACCAAGGACAGGATCATATTCCGCAATAAAATTACGCCGACCGAAGCAAAACATGAAATATTCTATGATGGACATTCCCGGGATTTCAGCAAGCTGCATTTTCAGGTGCCTGCTACGGGTGGGGAACAAGGCAAAATAAACATATCTTATCTGAACGAAAGATATAACTATAATCAGATCAGTTCTTGGGTTCCTGCCGCAGGCGGTAATCTGTATGTACCTAAGGGCGAACGAATTCACCGCCTGACGGCAAACACCACTTTTGGCGGTGCGGATGCTAACAGCAACCCGAATGAGCTTGTGCTGAATTCATATTTCACTCCGGTTAAGGATGAGTATACCTTCAGCGGCGGCAGTACTTATAAGGCCGGAATCAGCTTCCGGGTTCCGAGTTCCAATTATTATGACGAGGCTGAACTCCGCAATCAGCTAGTTCTGGGCGAGAATGTAGATGTTCTGGTGAAGGTGACAGATGAGTACGAGAATTATCTGGATCTCAGCAGTAATTATAAGCTGGTCATCACAGATGAGAGCGGTGCAGTGATCTCGGATGACTCTCTGTATTGGTCTACTGAGGAACAGGAAGGCAATCCGCAGCGAATCAACATGCGGAATTGGAAGCCTGCCAAATCAGGCACGTATAAGGTTCAATTATTCCCAAACCCCTGGATAAATAATGGTTATGTTCAGGGAGAATTGCTGAGTGAGGCTGAGCTGAAGGTTCTGCCGAAGAACGAATTGGATATTGAGATCAGAGGCAATGATGGCAAGCTGGTGGATCTGGTAGACAAGCCATACCTGACCGTTGACCAGGCGCAAAAGGTAACGGTTACTGTACGCCAGCATGATACGGGTGCCCAGGGGCAACCGGTGGCCGGAGTGCAGATCCGCCGTTATGATGAGGTGCTTGGCACCACCGATGAGCAGGGAACGTTCACCATTCCGGCTGACAAGGCTTCTTATATAGGTGAGCTGTATTTTAAGAAGACGGATTATTTATCCAAAAGTGTGTACGTAGCGATCATTGATCCGCAATCACAGGCTGTCATCCGTGTACGGGGCCTCGATAAGGCTGAAGGCGGGAACTATGCGGGCGGAATTCCGCTGGATAATGCGAATATCCAGGCTATAGTGAAAAGAAGCGACGGAACTTCTTCTATCGCCTCTTCCTACGTTCGCACTCCTGAATCACAGGGATTCCTGGTAGTAGATTCTCCTTCAGCCGTAGACGTTGATTTCATACGCTACAACAGAAGCCATACTGGAGTGGAGGCCAAATATGGTTACTACATGTATGGCTCCATTAACACAGAACCCGGCAAGGATTATTCGCTGGTGCTGGACGCAAGACAAGAGCTTCAGGAGGTCAGCAAGGTTATTTTAGATCAGCCGACTGACGAGTTGTACGTGGTGCGGCAGGATTTAGTAGGGGCTAATTATATTCCTTATGTGATCGACAGCAATCCTGCAGGTGAGAATTATTTCTACGCCACTCAAGGAACCTACAGTATGCTTGCAAATACCCGGTCAGACACTTTTGTATACCGTGATCAGGTTGTAATCGGTGCAGGAGACAATAGCTTGTCGATGGATGACACTCCGTCTGCGCTGGCTACGTTGGTGGCACCTGAATCAGGGACCATCTATGCGGTTAAATATACGACTGCGGGCCAATCGACACTTCAAGGCTATGCGTTCAATGCCAATCAGGTACACGTGACTCCTGGCGATGTAATAGTAAGTGTAGACCAAATCAAGGGTGCCATCGAATACCAGTACGATATTCATTTCGCACCTGGAACGCTGCAGGCGGGTACGCTCACCCAGATTACGCCACCAGCCTTGAAAGGGCTGGACATTGTGGGATTGCAGAATGGTAAGTTGATCCGGCCCGCTGGTACGACCTTGCTTGAGATTGGACTGGTCGATACGGCAGGCAACTCCATCGGACAAATCAAGAAGCCGCAAATTCTGGTTGCCAACGGCGGATCAAGCAGGGGCAGCAAGACTCTGTACGCGGAAGAGGCTACTTATGAGCTTCAGAACGAAGCGGGGAAAGTGCTATCCAAAGAGACTTTACAGGGATATCCGCTAAGAGCAATTACTTATGATTATACAGATGATAAGTTTTTGACTGACGGTACTTATGTAATCAAAGCTTCGATGACTATTGATGGACAGACCTATACCCTGGACAAAAAAGTAATCCTGGAGTCATCTGGAGGTACTGTGGTTAATCCAGGCCCTAACCCGCCAGGAAGCGATAATGGAGGTAACGGCGGCAATACCGGTACGAATCCTAATCCTGCACCGGCACCAGGGGGAAGCGGACCAGGAGCACCTGGACCAGCAGCAACACCGGCTGCTTCCGCTCCGGCTGCGGCAACAGGGACTGACGCGAATGTTCAGCAGCAGAATGACAAGCTGAAGGACTTGCTCAAGAATACTTCCGGCTCCGCAGCAGAGAAAGCCACGGCAGCACAGAATGCGCTGTCCAGCATTGCCGAGTCACTCAAATCGGCTAACACTCCTGCACAAGCTGAACAGAACAGCAAGAGCTTGTCTCAGGCCATGGATTCAGCAGCGCAGCTGCTGGGAACTATTCAGGATTCCGCAGAGAAACAGAAGATTGTGAGTTCTATTACGCAATTGGTGGATAGTGCGCCTTATTTACTGAACAAGCTGGATAGCTCCAGCAAGGCAGTAGAAATTGCCCAGGCCCTCATTAATAATGCGGCTGCGGTGCTGAATAACGCGCAGGGTATCAAGACTGAAGAGGTTCAGAAGCTGAAGGATGCTGTTATACATTCCAGCCAGGCCGCGCTGAACAAAGCTGGCGAAGCTACAATTGCCAAAGAAAATGTAACTGTAGAAGGAAACGCCGTCTCATCGCAGCTGGATTCGGGATTCATCAGCGCACAGATTGAAACGGCCAAGCAGGCATTAGCATCCGTCGCTGGAGAGCTGACTAGCAAGCTTGGAGCCGGAACGGCTGCTGACCTGAAGCTGAGCCTGACGGTGAAAGTACCTCCAGTGGATAAAGGGATTCATAAGCTGAATACCACGCTCCCATCAGAGATTCTTACGCTGGTGCAGGAGAATGATATTGCCGGATTGAAGATTCAAATGGATCAGACGGCATTCACCATTGAGCCGGATACCTTCGGTAAGGTGGAGGCAGGCCAGAAGATTAATCTGGCAGCAGAAGTTGTACAGAATGCTGTAATTAACAAACCCCGTCAGGCAGAACCGCTGGCCAACCTTCCTGTAATGGAATTCAGTGCTTCTGTTGGCGGCCAGCCAGTGAAGAGCTTCGCCAAGCCGATCGATGTGACCTTTGATGTGTCAGCCATTGATATTTCGAAATATTCAGAGGCGAATCTGGAGAATCTGACTGTGTACGTCCTGAATGAGAAGAGTCTTACCTGGGAAGCGGTTGGCGGTAAATATGATCCTGTTACTCAAACTGTAACGGCACCGAGAGGACACTTCAGCAAGTACACTGTGATGCTTGGAGCGGCTGCATTCACAGATGTGCCTGCCAGTCACTGGGCAGTTAAAGAGATCAATTACCTGTTGACTAAGGGAATCCTGGACGAAGGCGGAGCATTTGCTCCATCTGACAAGATTACCCGCGAACAGTTCGCGGCAATGATCGCCAGAGCTTACGGGTTGAACGGGGAAGGGCTGGCCTTGCCGTTCAAGGATATTAAGCCAACCAATCCTTACAGTGATGAGATTGCTGCGGCTTATGCAGCCGGAATCATTAACGGCAAATCGCCGGCTGCTTTTGACCCTGAGGCAACCATCACACGTGAAGAGATTGCAACAATGCTTGCACGTGCACTTACAGCGTATAACGGTAAATCAGCTGTTGCCCAGCCGGCAGCAGTGATTGCAGCCTTCACAGATGGAGCCAAAATATCGAAATGGGCGGCATCCAGTGTGGCGTTGACCAAGAGTATGCATCTGTTCGAAGGCTTCGGGGATCAGAGCTTCCGCCCTGCCCAGACCGCCAGTAAAGCAGAGGCTGCAGCCTTGATCTACCGGTTATATCAGTTGAAATACTAAATTAGATCTAAACTCAAAAAAAAGCAGCGGTTCTCGGTATTGGAGAATCGCTGCTTTGCTTTATGTTGTGGTCAAAAGTCTGAGCTACACAGCTAAAGGATCAGCCCTGCCTCCGCTCAGGAATCACAAAGGATACCGTAGTGCCAGCCCCGGGCTGGCTGCGGATGACGAGGCCTTCGCCGTAGAGCTGGGTCAGGCGCCGGTTGGTGTTCAGCAGGCCGATGCCGCGGTGGGCCAGGAAGGTGTCATCGAGCAGACGGGCCACCTGTTCCTCGCTCATGCCCTTGCCGTTATCCTCCACTTCGAAGGAGGTGTAGCCCTTCTGGCGGTGAATGCGGATCGATAGCTTGCCTCCGGCTTTGCGGCTTAGCAGGCCGTGTCTGACGGCGTTCTCCACAAGCGGCTGAAGGGTGAGCGGAGGAAGCAGCAGCTCGATGCCGGGATCAACCTCCCATTCGATCTGCAGGCGTTCCTCGAAGCGCGCTTTCTCAATGAAGAGATAGGACTCTACCAGCTCCAGCTCATGGGATAATCCGACGAGCTGCTGCGAGTTCATATAATCGAAGCTGATGCGCAGGTAGGAGGAGAAGGCTTCGCCGAGATCGCGCATCTTCGGCTGGTCGAATTCACTCAGCGCCAGCAGCGCGTTCAGTGTGTTGAACAGGAAGTGCGGCTGTATCTGTGCCTGGAGGTAAGCGGCCTCCATCCGCAGGCTCTGGGTAACGGACTGCTTCAGTCCGGTCAGTGAGCGGACCCGGTATTTCAGCTCCAGCGCATCTACCGGCTTGGTGACATAGTCGTTGGCTCCGGCCATGAAGCCGGTATAGATGTCCGCAGGCTGGTTGCGGGCCGTGAGCAGCAGGATCGGCAGCTCCGAGATGGAGAAGCGCTGCCGGACGATCCGCGTCAATTCATAGCCGGACATGTACGGCATCATCACATCGGCGATCAGCAGATCCCACGGCTCGGTGCCAAGCAGCTCCAAGGCTTCCTCGGCGCTGGTGGCGGTGACCAGCTGATAATGCTCTGCCGAGAGCATGCTGGCGAGCACCTTGAGATTGACCGGATCATCATCGACGGCCAGAATTAGAGACTTGGCCGTCTGGGAGGCATCCTGTATCTGCGGCGGATTCGTTAATTCCATAGGGACTATGAGATTGCGGATATCGGGCTGCTGTAGCAGCAGCCGGCCTTCCTCCAGCAGCATCTCCTGCAGTTCCGGGTTGTCCGGCTGCCCCTGCGAGGCTGGTTCCTGGTCCGCCATCTCCCGGGCCCCGGCAGAGGAGGCCAGCAGCAGGGTGAAGGTGAACACTGACCCTTTGCCCGGCTCTGAGTCAACAGTGAGATCTCCGCCATGCAGCTCGGTCAGCTGCTTGCTGATGCTTAAGCCCAGACCAATGCCGCCGCCGTCAATGATGCCTTTGCTGCCTTGCTCATACGGCGAGAAGATCCGCGCCTGCGTCTCCTTGTCGATCCCCGCTCCGGTATCGGCTACACTGATCCACGCAAGCTTGCCGTCGGCTGCAGCGGAGACGGTGACCGTTCCGGCCTGCGTGTACTTGATGGCATTGTGCAGCAGGTTATAGAGGATCTGCACAATCCGCTTCTCATCCCCCCAGACCGGCGGCAATGAAGCGGGAAGCTCATTACGCAGCTGCAGCCGTTTGCCCTCGATCATGAATTCGAACATCCCCAGCACGCCCGAGACCAGTGAACCCATGGCCAGCGGCTCGCGCTGGAGCACAATCCGCTTCTCCTGCAGACGGGTCACATCGAGCAGATCGCCCAGCATCAGGGACATTCTGCGGCTGATCGTAATGAGCAGCTCCAGATCCTTAGAGCTCTGTTCGTCCAGCACCTGTTGTTCCTTGGAGGCTACAGTCTGGGCAATGCTGATGATACCGTGCAGCGGTGTCCGCAGCTCATGGGAGGTATTCGCCAGGAATTCGTCCTTCTTCCGGTCGCTCTCCTTCAGCTGCAGGTTGAGCAGCCGGTTCTCCTCCGCGTTGCGGAAGTACCGCTTGAACCAGTAGGAGGAGAAGCCGATAATGGCTGCTATCATATCAACGGGATAATACTGGATACTTATCCGGCTGTTCGATTCCAGGGCGCCGCCAATGACACTGGAGCCGATGGCGGCAGCAGCGAACAGCAGGAAGAAGGAGTCCTGTTCCTTCCGCCAAACCATCCGGCCGATATGGTAGATAACTGCAGCTACAGGAAGCAGATAGAGCAGAGAGAAAAATATTTTTCCATACATCACCAACTGAACAGGTAGAACGAGTACATAGACGGTGTAGATAAGCAGTCCAGCCACATATCCCTTCAATAGACGGCCGGAGCGCCCATGAGTATAGAAGCTGCGCGTCAGCAGCAGCATGAACAGGGAGATCGCCGGATAGGACAGCAGCTTGATCTTCAGCGCCCAGGTATAGTTAATGGGGAACCAGATCAGCAGAATCGCATCGTTGTCGGCGATGATGGAGACCGCTACAGCGAGCAGCAGCAGGAAGAAGAGCACGAACACATGCTCCCGCCGGTTGAAAAAGTATAGAATGCTTGCATACAGCGCATGAAGCATCATGATCACAAAGCTGACCAGCTGGAAGCCGATCGAATACATCCGTTCAGTATCCACCGCTGCTTGGGAGCCGAAGCGAATCGACCTCACAATCCCGCCCTCCAGCGGATGGTCGTAGTTGGCTGCCCGGACGAGGAGAACAATCTCCTGCCTGCCCGGCTCATCGTAGGCTGCGGTGTAAGAGACCGCCTTGGGGATATAGTCTCCGCTATTCGCGGCCAGCTTCCCGAAGCTGGTCTCTCTCTGCTCGTTAATATCGATGCTGGAGGCGGCCTGAATCCGCTGAATCCAGAAGCCGTAAGACTCGGTCTGTGACGGATCTAAAAGTATACGCAGCTTGTATGTACCATAGCCCAGAGAGGATTGCTCCCCTTCGGGGAAGCCGCTGCTCCAGTCACCGGGAACCTGGACAACATGCGGTGTGGACGCAGCCAGTGCAGCGGAATCCTCATAGCCCAGGAGCTGGCCGGGATAGAACTCCCATTCTCCATCCAGCTGGATGGACGGGGAATTCACGAAGTCCCAGCCCCGCATATCCAGTACACCTTGCTGTGCTTCAGGATGCTCAGACGCAGTATTGGCATTGAACCACATATAGCGCAGACTGGTTAGAATAATTAAATAGAGAAGCAGCAATAGAGCCTGCTTGGGATTGAATCTGGTTCGTGCCTTCATTAGGTGTGTGCTCATCGAGGTTATCTTCATCATACGGTTTCAATTCGACATCTGCGATAGTTATCCTGCTTACCCCCAGATGCCAATTAGCAGAATTCCGCAGAAAATGACGACTGAGCATACCATCCGCCGCAGGCCCTGCCGCTCCTTCAAGAGCAACACACCGAGGAGCGTAGCGAATATGGTTCCGATCTCCCGCAGCGGGCTGATGTGGGCGAGCGGTGCCTGCTGAAGTGCGAACAGGAACAGCAGATAGGAGCCCGGATTCAGCACGCTGCCCAGCAGGATGGTGAATGTGTTGCGGCGCCACTCTTCAAGCAGCTTCCGCGATCTCAGAACCGCGGGGGTCAGTCCGGCAACGAAGCCGATATTGGTCACCTCAAGCAGGGCCAGCGGCGACATATGCTGAAGGTTTAGCTTATCGACGAACACGTAGCAGGTAGTGCATAATCCCACGCAGAGGGCCATGAGTACCGGTGTGTAGTAGCCTAAGGTGGTGCCGGGGCCGGATGCAGAAGGAGTGCCGGACACAGACCCGGATGAAGCCGGGTGGCTTCTTCGGGAGCCTATTCCGCTGAGGACAGCGAAGCCGCCGAGCATGCAGCAAATACCGATCCAGCCATAGGCAGACAAGGATTCTTTCAGGAAAATAACGCCGATCAGCGGGATCAGCAGCGTGCTTGTCCCCCGCATCACCGGGTAGATCTGGGACAGGTCGCCCATCTCATAGGTTATGGATAAAAGCCAGGAATATAAGGCCTGCAGCGCTACAGACAGCAGCAGCAGGGCGTAAGCACCGGCGGCCAGCGGCTGTGTCCACAGCTCGATCAGCAGTACCGGCAGCAGCAGCACCGTGGAGACCATCATGATCGACCACAGGAAGATGCTTTTATTCAGGCTTCTTTTGGTGAACATGCTCCACACCGCGTGGCACATTCCGGAAGCCAGCACCAAAAGAATTGGCAGCAGCATGGATTGTCAGCCCCTCAAGAAGTAGTTAGTGTTGTGAACCCTGCAGCAGGGAGAGGTGTATGGGCGGGCTGTTCTGTGCAACGGGAGCCGTCTGCCAGCCGGAGCCAGGTGTCGAAGGACGGTTGGTCCTGCTCTAGACGGATGACGCGCGCTCCCCGCTTGAGGTTGTCGTGCCCGTAGGTATTATAGCCGGTTGCCCGGCCATAGCTGAGGCGGATGCCATGCAGCGTGCCGGTGAAATCATTGATATGGTCATGTCCGCAAAAGGTGCCTGCCACATCGCCCATCTCTACGAGCGCAGCGAATAACCCCGAATTCAGAACCGGAGCGCAGACCCGTTCATACTTGTGTCCGTAACAAACTTGGGTGTTCCACATCTCGTCATATTCGGGCAGCGGGATATGGAAGAATGCCAGTGCAGGCCGCTTCGTTTGACCTTCTCCGGGATTCAGCCGCGCAGACTGCTCTGCCAGCCAATCCATCTGGTTGCGCCGGACCCAGCTATACCCGGGAATCTGCTCCAGCGGAGAGTAGGCACCCGTATCGAGCATATAGAGGATGGCTCCCGCATGATTGCCCGCGCCTTCAATCTCCAGGACGTAATTGCTTGAACCTGCCAGCTCCGCCGGACCAGCCTCAGCCAGACACTGCGGGGACTCCTGCGCAATCTCCATCAGCTCGCTGTAGGTCACTCCGTTCTCCGTGTCGTGGTTGCCGTATACGAACGCCCAAGGCACACCGGAATTCACTACAGCAGCCACGGCATCGCGGAAGGCCTGCTTGGGGTCCTGGCAAGGAAGCTCGCCTTCACGGACCGGACCCGTATAGATCGTATCCCCTGTGAAAATAACCAGGTCCGGCTGCTCCGCCTTCAGCACCAGCTCCATCAGCTCCCGGGTCTGCTGATCCTCTGCTCTTCCATCCATCCAGTGGAGGTCAGTGAACTGTACGATGGTGAAGGTGCCGTCTGGCCGAAATGATAATTTACTGTTCATGCGGGAAATCCCCTCTCTTGTCAATCCGATTATGGGTATGGCAGTAAGGCGTGTGGTGATGTAATAGTGCGGCGTTTGTTGATTCAATGTGTTGTTGATTTATGTTTCTTTGTGTTGTTTCATGTTGATTTTAGGCTCGTTTGGTTATTCTGTCAAGCCTCCTATGGGATGATTGTATTCTCTGCAATAGAATTAGCACGATATTAGGCAAAAGCTCATTCTACTGTAGTTCATACAATGTGTGCCATACCCATATATCTACCAAGGATGCTTCTGTGGCAAAGGGGCCGCATTGACAAGTGGAATTCAGATTCATATACTGGTGAAAACAACATCAATACACTAGAAACAACATTTCGACTAGAGATACCCAAAAAAATTTGAATTTACTAACTAGTACCTTATCGGATTTAAAATAGTGGAGCAGACGCAATTCCCCTTCAAATTACATCTTTTTTTCCAAGCGGGCCTTGTTCTTCAGGGGCGCTTGGCTTATCGTAAGGGACTGAGGTGCGCTTATTTGGGAAGAAAATCGCCAATTGGGCGAGTAACGGACTCCATGGAGCTAGAATAGGCCTTATCCTTTGCACTTCAGCTCCGAAACGTCTCATTGAGAGACTATAAGTTCGCCTGAGTCCGTTACGCTGCAAAAAGTGGCGTTTTCGCGGAGATAAGATCTCACCGGTCCGTTAGATTTTGGGTTGATAGGGTTTAACAAACTTATCCATCCTTTTAAATCTGATGGTCTACTAGTTCGTGCAGCAGAATGTATGCTGTTTTTCGCATACATTGGTCCTGAAACTTTCGTGCAGCAGCCGTCACCGGATTTCTCCCGCGAAAAGTGGCTGAATCAAGGAAATCTGGGACAACAGCGGCTGGAGGGCCAACTATTCTCTGGTGTCACGGCCAATCCCAACATAGAAAAAATAAAAGTACATTCTATATAAAATCAACACCGACTGGAGGAAGCATGGATGTCGCTGACCTATGAAGAACGCAAGCACACGATTCTCGCCCAGCTGGAGCTTGCGGGGAAGGTACAGGTGCATTTTCTCGCGGAGCGGTTCGGGGTGACGACGGAGACGATCCGGCGCGATCTTGACCGGCTGGAGAAGGAAGGGCGGCTGCGCAAGGTGTACGGGGGAGCGGTGCGAATCCGCTCGGAGAATCATGAGCCTACATTCATGAAGCGCGCCCAGATGCATCTGCAAGACAAGCAGGCCATCGGCAGGCTGGCAGCCTCACTTATTCAAGACGGTGAGACGGTCATCCTCGACAACGGAACAACGACCCTTGAGATCATGCGCGCGCTTAAGGACCGTACACAAGTGACGGTGATTACGAACTCTGTTCCCGTGCTGAATTGTGCGCTGGAGCAGTTTGCGGGGAAGGTTATTTTTGCCGGGGGTGAGGTGAATGCAGGGTACCAGGCAGCAGTAGGGGGCACCGCCCATGATCTGCTGGGTCAGTTCAAGGTGAATAAGGCGTTCATCTCTGCCGGCGGGATCTCACTCGCGGAGGGCATTACCGACTACCACCTGGAGGAAGCCCTCATCTCCCGCAAAATGATGGAACGGGCCGAGGAATCCATTCTGGTCGCGGATCATTCCAAATTCGGCATCACTACCTTTGCCCAGATCGCCCCGCTAGAGCATATCTCCATGGTGCTGACCGACAGCGGCTGCTCTGAGGAATGGAAGGATACCTTTGCACGGCTGGATATTGAGCTGCTGACCGGTGCGTAACGCAGAGCTGTGCAATATAAATAGCGCCAATCCATACACTTGTGAAGTGGAGGATTGGCGCTATTTGTTATGTCTATTGGTTAGTAGGGTCAGCCGATCCAGATCCGCTGCGTGCTATGATCACTGGAGTTGGCACCGAGCATGATATCGAAGTCTCCAGGCTCGAACACCAGCTGATCATCCTGGGCGTAGAACATGAGCATGTCTCTGGTGATCTCGAAGGATACCGTCTGCTTCTCATGCGGGGCAAGGGTAATCTGCTTGAAGCCCTTCAGCTCCTTGCCGGGACGGACCACACTTGCGGTAACATCGCGGATATAGAGCTGTACGGTCTCCTTGCCGGTAACCTCCGAGGTGTTCTCCACCTGGATGGAGGCAAGCACCTTGCCGTCTGCCCCAGCTTCTACTGTGAAGCCGCTGTAGGCAAAGGCGGAATAGCTAAGGCCATAGCCGAAGCAGAACAACGGATCATTCGGAATATCCAGATAGCGGGTTACATAACGCACATTCGGATACTGGGGATCATAAGGACGTCCCGTCTGATAAGCATTATAGTACACCGGGATCTGTCCCACGGAGTAAGGGAAGCTCATGGAGAGGCGTCCGGACGGGTTATAATCGCCGAACAGCACATCTGCAATGGAATTTCCCGACTCTGTGCCGAGGAACCAGGCCTGTACGAGCGCGTCACTTGACTCAAGCACTGGTGCAAGCTCCAGCGGGCGGCCGCTGAATACAATGGTGACCACCGGCTTGCCGGTTGCCTTGAGGCGGTGGATCAGCTTCTCCTGATTGGCGGACAGCCGCAGGCTGGCCTTACTGCCGCCTTCCCCGGTATCCTGCTGATTCTCGCCGACTGCGGCAAGAATCACATCACAGTCCTTCAGCTGCTCATAAGCCGCTTCGGAAGCATCCTCCACATCGAATACACCCTCCAGCATGCTTCCCAGCTCGCCGGTCATTGCTGTGAGCAGGTCTGTTGCCGGGATTTTGCCGGTGATGCCGGTGTAGAGGGAGACCGCCGGGTCTTTCTCGGTACCAGCCCAGCCGCCAAGAACATTGATCGAGGTAGCGAAGGGACCGGCGAGGCCGATCTTCATCCCGCGCTTCAGCGGCAGGACTCCGCCTTCGTTCTTCAGCAGAACGATTGAGCGGGCACCCATCTCGCGTGCCGCCTGAAGATGCTCGGGACTTGGCTTGTCGGCTTCATCTGCTACAGGGTCGGCATCCTTGAACGGATTGTCGAACAGGCCGAGGGCGTCCTTAAGCTCCAGTAGCCGCGTAACCGCTTCGTCGATGAGGCGGAGGTCGAGGAGACCTTCCTGGGCAAGCGAGGCAGCGTGGTTCAGATAGTGGGTGGACATCATCTCGATATCCAGTCCGGCTAACAGACTCTTCAGGGCAGCTTCACGTCCGTCTTGCGCTGCGCCGTGGGGCACCAGCTCGTTCACGGAGTTGAAGTCGGCGATGGTTACGCCGTCGAAGCCCCATTCCTCGCGGAGAATACCGCGCAGGAGCTTGCTGTTGCCGCTGGACGGGATGCGGTCAATGGTATTGAACGCAGCCATTACCATAGCGACACCGGCATCTACTGCTGCCTTGTAGGCTGGCAGATAGAACTCGCGGAGCACACCGGTGGACATATCCACCGTGTTATATTCACGTCCGCCTTCAGGCGCGCCGTAGCCGGCGAAGTGCTTCACGCAGGCAGCGATCCGCCCCGGCTCCTTCAGGTCCTTGCCCTGGTAGCCCCGGACCATGCTCTCGGTCACCCGGGCGTTCAGGTAAGGGTCCTCACCGGAGGTCTCCATGACCCGGCCCCAGCGCGGATCACGCACGAGGTCGGTCATCGGAGAGAAGGTGAGGTGAATACCGGCGGCAGCGCTCTCCCGCGCGGCTACCTCAGCGAACTGCTCGCAGGCCTCAAGATCGAAAGAACAGCCCATAGCGAGCGGAATCGGCAGAATGGTCCGGTAGCCGTGAATGACATCGGCCATGAAGATCAGCGGGATCTTCAGGCGGCTGGATTCCAGATGCCGGGTCTGCAGCTCAATGACATTCCGCGCGCCGATGCCATTCAGAACGCTGCCGATGCTTTTGATCACTTGCGGCTCGATATTAAGTTCTTTGAATGGACCCGTCAAATCCACGGTATCATCCAGACCCCAATAGTATGGACCAAGCTGGGTAAGCTGGGCTAACTTCTCGTCTAGTGTCATATCGTTCACGAGATCCTGGATAAACGGTTTAGTCATGGTTAACTCCTTCGTAAGCGTACTGAAAGTTATTGTGTTACATAGATATGCAGCTCATCGCCGGGCAGGCTCATCAGATGATTCTTGGCAATGCTTACCGCACCCGGGCGGTATGGATTCGGTAGTACCTGGCCAGTAACAGCAACGCCTGCTGCCTGCACTTCCGGGGTGCGGGCCTTACCTGGGCTGATGTGATAGACGAAGGTCATCTTCTTGCCGAAGCACTCATAAGTGAAGCGCAGACCATCAAGGCTGGCCGGAAGGACCGGATCAATAATCAGCTCTTCTTCACTGAAGCGGATACCCAGGACGGCTGAGATCAGCTGATTCAGATAGATTCCGGGACCGCTGGAATACAGCCGCCAGCCGCCCTTCACCTCAACGCTGCCGTCACGCAGCTGGTCGAAGTTCTCCTGATAGCTGTAGCGGTCAGGGAAGTCGCCGTCCGAGCTGCTGAAGTACATGTTGCTCTGACGCAGCTGCGCATTAGGCACGCTCTGCCGGATGTTGATCGGGTTGATCTGGAACAGGCCGTCCCAGGCACGCTTCGCTTCGCCCAGCTTGGCGGAAGCTTCAATATAGCGGATATGGGCATGTACATATTGCAGGCTGATCTCACGGCCGACGCTGGCTGCTTGCTCCGCACGGCGGAAGATGGTGCTTACGCCGCCTTCATAGCGGGCAGGACGGTCCATCAGGCGCACGCCGTCCGGGCAGTTCAGGTGCTCATCGATCAGGCGCAGATTGGCTGCGGCCTGATCCGGTGTAACCAGCTCCGCAATAATACTGCGGGTCATCGGCAATAACCGGTAATGAATGCCGGTCTGCTGATCCAGCGGATGAAGCATATAATCAATGCTGCCGTTCTCCTGGAAGTAAGCGAAGCCGGCGATCACGCCGTCTTTGATCAGGAGGGTACGGAACGATTCCTTCATCTCTTCGGCCATAGTTGCCAGGCTGGCGGAGAATTCAGGATCGGCGGAAGTCACCTGGGACAGATTGCGGATCACCTGGAAGGCGAGCGCGACCGTCCATGCGCTGACCAGCTTGGTCTTGAGCGCTTCATTGGCTGGCTGCAGGGTGTCATCCCAGTCGCCGCCGGCATAGTTGATCAGAGACGTACCCGGTACGAAGCGTTCACGGATGGTCTCAACGGCAGCCTTCACATGTTCAAGGACAGTCGCGGTCTGCTGGCTTGGCTGAGCGTCCGCCAGATGGTGATAGCCGATTTCTTCGTTAAGAATCGCATAATCTCCGGTAGCCATGATGTAATCGCTAATGCATTTCAGCGGCCAGAGCACAACGTCGCCATGCCATTCATGGGCCTGAACCGGATGCTGGTCGAACATGAACCATTGCGGCCATTCCTTGCTCTCCCACAGTTGATGCGAATAGATCTTCAGCAGGGTATTGCGTGCCAGCTCATAATGCTGAGTCATTAGGAAGTATTCCATTGGCCCCTGGCAGACATCGCGTGTACCCCAGGCTGCTCCGCCCGGCTGTTCAAGGCCATGCGGCATGATGAAATGGGTCATCGCATTATGGGTGTACCACCATGCGGTCTCATTCAGAATGTCGATCCGTGACTGCTCGGCTCCATCCAGCTCCAGCTGGAAGCCGGAAGTGAACGAAGCGTAGAATTCGTTATACTGTGCCTGCTCCTTCTCCAGTGTGTAAGGGACCGTCAGCGGAAGAGCCTCAGCCGCTGTAAGTCTGCCCTGAAGCACGAGCTGGAAGCCGGAGGACTGCGTTACCGACAAGGTAAGCAGAGTGCCGTTGCGCGGCTGTCTGTCGGCATAGAACATCCGGTCGTCACTATACGTATAAGAAGTCCCAGGCAACTGGATATCGAAATGCAGGCCAGGATAAGGAAGCTTCTGAAGCAATGCTTCATCAGGAAGAAGCTGCAGGATGCCGTCTTTCTCTTCTACCCGTACCGGATGCTGGAATTCATGCTCGCCCATGACCAGCTGGTTCGTGATCAGATAATCGTAGGATCTGCCCAGCTTCGACTGGACCTGAAGGGCAACATCCGGCTGGTCCGCTGCGGCGATCGCAGTAACGGTCAGCACATCGTCTTCAACCTGATAATGCCATTTCGCAAAATTCACGCCCATCTCGTAAGCCGCCGGCAGCGTAAGAATCCGGTAGACTCCGTCCATGCGGACATAGATCCGCTGACCGCTGTTGCGCTGAATGTTGAGCAGGCCGCGCGGCGTGGAGAGCCCTTTATGGAAAGAGGTATTCCCCACTACAGTCTGTCCGTTGAAAATACCGTACATATAGTTAGTGGAGGAGATCAGGTTGTTGTCTACCTGCTTGTCGCCCAGCAGCGAGGTGATGATATGGCCATGCGGACGTTCTACCAGCAGCTCCTTAGGCTGTAGAACCACATGGACATGCCCGTCTGTGAAGAAGGAGAGCAGCTGTCCGTTCTCCATCTCCTCAAGCTTCCGGTTCGGGAAGGCAGCATCGATCTCGGCCTGTGACCACTGTGCGGAGACATATGGCTTGCCGATATCGTCACTCAGCACAGGGACATCCCGGCTTGGCACGGCTTCCTTGCCGCTCCAGTCGATCTCTGCATAAGCTGCCTGCAGCTCAGCCTGGAATTCAAGCTCAGTTACAGCAGCGGGATGATTCGGACGGAATAGGCCATAGAAGGCGAATTCTACTGGAGCCGACAGGACCATAGTCTCAGTCTGGAGTGCGGTATAAGCCAGCTCGTATTGATAATTACGGTTCTGCAGATTGCCGTTAAGCGCTTCAGGCACATAGCTTCCTTTATAGGAAATGCCGAAGAACTGCATACCATCCGTGGAGTAGCCTACAGCCCGTGAGCCGACTACACCCTGCTGGAGATAAGGGAAGTCCGTTCCCTGCGGCTGGTTCTGACGCGAGCAGACGGCGTAGCCCTGCGGGCCTTCCCAGATGCTGTGATCCAGATATTGGCTCATATACAGCTCATTAGCGAGAATGCCGCCTTTATCTGCAATGCCGACGTCCTGGCCATACACTACATCTACAGTCTCACCGTTGCCGGAGAGCTGAAGCTGCCAGAACCAGATGCCGTCCTTTGCCGGTGCGAAGGTTACGCGGTAGCTGATTGCTTCTATAGAACCTTCAAAAATCAGTTTGTCATCGGTACGGGACAGCTTGGAGCCCGACTTAATACCCAGCAGCGGATAGCTCTGGATTCCTTGCTCCGTATATACGCGCAGATAGATACTATTAGAAGAGCCGTCTGCCGGATTACCCTGGAACAGATTAATAAGAGTGGAGCCCTGTGAGAATTCAAAAATATCTCCTGAAGGCAGGAATGTATACGACAGGTCATCCCGGGTTAAGGTAATCATGTTCATTTGTTGTTTGAATATCATATCGAGCCTCGCTTTCCAATGCTTAAGTTAGGACATGAAATGGATCAGAACGGGGGAATTCATCATCAGATGTCACAAAAAAGGGCTGACATGTCCATGTAAAGAATAAATAGAAACGTTTCCATAGGCGATACATTTCGAGTTTAGACTTTTGACTGAAAAAAGTCAATTATCTATAAAAAAAACGCCTTTTCATCTATTATGAACAGCGAAATGTAATTTTATTACTTGTTATTTAAAAATAAAAAATGTTTGACAGCGTATACAAGGAAGGAGTATGCTCTGAGCAGGGGAAACACAAAGAAATAATGGAAACGTTTCTATATGGTCGAAAAGGGTTAATTAGTTGCAGTGGAATGCAATGTTTAATTTGGAGGTGGGTTCATTGGCAAGATTTGTACAATCGGGCGGAAATGTTGTCCGGGAATTATTGAAGAACAAAGTGTTGTATCTCATGCTGCTGCCTGTCATTGTGTATTTTGCTGTGTTTCATTATGCGGTAATGCCTGGCGCTTACGTTGCATTCGTAGATTACAAGCTCAACAAAGGGATCTTCGGCAGTGACTTTATCGGACTCAAGAACTTTGAGTTCCTGATTCAGAACGGAGACCTCTGGAATATCACCAAGAATACTTTGCTCTACAATCTGGTGTTCCTTGCACTAGGTAACATCATCCAGATTGTATTTGCCATCATGCTGTCGGAGATTACAGGCAAGTGGTTCAAGAAGATCTCCCAGTCGGTTATTCTGCTTCCGAACTTCATCTCGATGGTTATCGTCGGCGTGTTCGCGTATAACCTGTTCAATTTCAACTCCGGGTTTATCAATACGATGCTTACCAGTACGGGCTTAGACAAGATTGAGTTCTACTCCGACGCTGGAATCTGGAAATACATCATTGTAGCGTTCAAGATCTGGGCAAGTACCGGTTACGGTATGATTGTCTATCTGGCAGCTATAACGGGAATCAACCATGATCTTTATGAAGCAGCCTATATGGACGGCGCCACTACCTGGCAGCGTATCCGTTATATGACTCTGCCGATTCTGAAGCCAACCTTCATTCTGCTCCTCCTGTTCGGTATGGGCGGAATTCTCAAAGGCTCCTTCGACCTCTTCTACAATTTGATTGGAACAAACTCCGTGCTGTATCCGCAGACGGATATTATAGATACGTATGTCTTCCGGTCGCTCGTGGGACAATTTAACTTCTCCATGGGTGCTGCTGTAGGCTTCTACCAATCCTTATTCGGTCTGGTTCTGGTGCTTGTCGTTAACTTTATTGTGCGCAAGGTTGAACCGGATAGCGCGTTGTTCTAAGACAAGATAAGAAACAGGGGTGTTAATATGGCAAGTAATACTATTAAACAGGATTCAGGCAGCATTTTCATTAAGGTGATCAGCTACATTTGCATCTCCATCTTTGCCCTGTTCTGTGTGTTTCCTTTTGCGCTGATGATCTCTTCCTCCTTCATGAATGAGCAGGAGATTATCCGCGAGGGGTACAAGCTGATTCCGAATGAGATCTCTTTCAAGGCCTATGAATTGTTGCTCAGTAACTCCTCCAAGCTGGTGGATGCTTATCAGGTAACGATCTTTATCACAGTCGTCGGTACGGTGCTCGGGCTGTTCATGATGTCCATGGCCGGATTTGTCCTGAACCGCAAGGATTTCAAATACCGTAACTTCTTCTCCTTCCTGATCTATTTCACCACCTTGTTCAGTGGAGGATTGATTCCGACTTACATCCTGATGGTTAAGCATCTGCACCTCAAGGACAACCTGTTCGCCATGATTCTGCCGGCTGTGGTAGGGGCGTGGTCGATCTTCCTGATGCGTAACTTCATGAAGGCGATCCCGGATTCCCTGTATGAATCAGCAACGATTGACGGTGCAGGCGATTTCCGCATCTACTGGCGGATCTTCATGCCGCTGGCGGTTCCGTCACTGGCAACAATCGGACTGTTCTCGGCACTGGGCTTCTGGAATGAGTGGTACAACGGAATGCTGTACATGGACACTCAGACCAAATTCCCGCTCCAGTACTTCCTGCAGCGCATGATCAATCAGGCGAATATGGGCAGTCTCATCAACTCGGGAGCGGTCATTAATACAGCCGATCTGCCGACCCAATCGATCAAAATGGCTACAGCCGTGCTGGCTACAGGCCCGATCATTCTCCTGTATCCATTCATTCAGCGTTACTTCGTAACCGGTCTTACCATCGGTGCTGTTAAGGGTTAATGGACGCCTGCTTCAATTTGAAGGGTGTTTGTTATAGATGCAAGATTCATAATATAGAAAAGAAAAGGGAGGCTTACCGAATGAAAGGTAAAAAGATTGCTTCTTCTCTAGCTGCTGTCCTCATGCTTACTGGAGTGCTATCCGCTTGTTCGTCAAGCAATAATGCAAATGGAAATACAGGCTCGTCGAACACTCCATCCACTTCCACTAATTCCGGAGGCGTAGACACTTCTAAGGAAGCGAAGCTGACGTACTACCTGTGGGGCAGTGAGGGAGTTACCAATAAAGACATTCTGGCTGAGATTAACAAGAAGCTTAAGGCTGATCTCAATACTACGCTTGAAATCAAATATATTGACTGGGGAGACGTAGCAACCAAGTATCCGCTGCTATTCGCTTCCGGCGAATCGTTCGATCTGTCGCATGCTTCTCCGGGTGCTCCTGTGTCCTACTACACCCTGGCTACTGAAGGTGCGCTGACCGACATTACCGACATGCTGGACAAGGTAGCGCCTAAGCTGAAGGCTGAGATTCCAGAATCCTCCTGGCAGAATACCAAGGTGAATGGCAAAATCTACGGCGTACCGAGTCTGTTCAGTGAATATACGCCTGCCGGTTATGCCTACCGTACCGATCTGCTGAAGAAATACGGCATGACTGACATTAAGTCCATTGATGATATGGTTAAATACATGGATAACGTGGTGAAGAACGAGTCCTTCCCTCCAATCAACGGTAAAGCTGAAGATGCACAGAACATGTACAGAATGCTCGTTGATACTACAGGCATGTGGCTGAACGCACCTGGTATCTCGCTTAATGAATTGAACCTGGTCACTAAGAGCCCTGAGGATTACAAGACTGTATTCCATCCGGCCTTCACCCAGGAATTCGAGGATTGGGCTGTGAAAATGCGTGAGTGGGGCGACAAAGGCTACTGGGGCAAAGACGTTCTGTCCGCTTCCCTTGGCAGCAAAGACAACTTCAGAGCCGCGAACTCTGCGGGTTATCTGACTCATGCCCAGGACTGGATCGGCCAGTATGGCGGAGATATCAAGGCGCTGCCTAATGCTCCTACAGCGTTCTATACCTTTGCTGAAGCCAACAAGAAAATCAAACGTAAAATGGGTGTAGATAACTCAACCGTTATCAGCGCCAATTCGAATAATCCAGAGCGCTCTCTTATGGTTATTGAGAAGTTCATGACTGATAAGAGCTACTACGATCTGATGCAGTACGGTATCGAAGGCAAGCACTACGTTATTGAAGATGGCGTGAAGAAACAGCCGCAGGGCTTCAATGAAAAAACAGACGGCGGAGGCTTCTCGGCTTGGTCCCTCAGAAACGACAAGTTCGTGATTCCTAGTGATACTGAGAACCCGGTTCGTAAGGAACTGTTCGCTGCATGGGATAAAGAAGCGATTGATGATCCGTACAACGGCTTCAGCTTCGACCCGGCTAATGTAACTACTGAGATTGCTTCGATCTCGAACGTGAATGCACAGCTTGGTATCCAGCTCATGCTGGGTAAAACAAATAAAGATGCAAAAACGGCTGTAGCAGAATACCGCGATCAGCTGAAAAAAGCAGGAGTTGATAAGGTCATTGCCGAAGTAGAGAAACAATTGGCAGAATTTACACCTGTTAACTAAAAGAATGTATAGGTTACAGGGGAGCTATATCTTATAGCTCCCTTACCTATAAATGGGGGAGTAGAGTGGACGTAAACATTAAGGATATCGCCAGGATATCCGGTGTCGGCATCTCAACAGTGTCCAGAGTCATCAATAATAAGGGTCTGGTGAGCAATGCCACCCGGGAGAAGGTACTGAGTGTCGTCAAGGAATATAATTATATTCCCAATTCCAATGCCAGAAATCTGAAAACAACGCAATCCAAAAATATTGCACTTATGGTAAAAGGGATCACTAACCCATTCTTCTCGATTATGATCAAGGAGATTGAACGTCAGGTCAATCTGCGCGGATATCCGTTTCTTATCCATCAGGTAGAAGACGGCACCGATGAGATTAACGCAGCCATTCAGCTGGTGAAAGAGAAGAATCTTAGCGGGATTATTTTCATGGGCGGTACCTATAATCACTCCGAAGAGAAATTCAAGCAGTTAACCGTTCCATTCGTACTCACGACCATCACTACCTCACAGGAAGTGGACCCGTCCATCTTCTCAAGCGTAACGATCGATGAATCCAAGGAAGCCTATAAGGCAACCTCTTATTTACTTTCGCTGGGACATCGAAACATCGGCTTTCTCGCCAAATCCCCTTTACTGGAAGACACCACAGGCAGCCGCCGCCTTCTTGGCTACAAGATGGCGCTGGAAGAACATAACATACCTTATAATCCGGGATTCGTAGAGGATTGTGAATACAGTCCAAGCTCAGGCTTCAATGCTGCACGCAGACTGCTTAACCGCGACAGAACCGTAACCGCTATCTTTGCGGCCTCCGATACGATTGCGATCGGTGCGGCCAAAGCTGTGCTTACCGCAGGCTTATCTATCCCCGATGATATTTCGATCATCGGCTTCGACGGTATTGAGATGGCTGAGTACTATCATCCTGCGCTGGATACGATCAGCCAGCCGGGCACTGAAATGGCACTGTCCAGTGTGGGCGTGTTGTTCGACCTGATTACCAAACATTCCTCCCATCAGCACATTGTCTATGATGCGGTATTGCTCAAACGGGGCTCTTGCAAGATGATTAAGGGCCGGTAACAGCAGGGCGCTGACTATAAAACCAACTGGAGTTGACAACAACATGCAAGATTCACTGAGAATAGGGACGCTTGTACGCGGCGGCGAAGCCGTCCAGGTCATTCCGCAGATTGTAGAGCATGGCTTCGACTCCTTTCAATTGAATTTCTGGCAGACGACAGGCGGAATCGATCTGGCGGAGACCGCAGCCCGGGTCCGGGAGCTGGCGGCTGAGCATCACTTCATCATCTCTGCTGTCGGCATCTACGGCAATCCGCTTGGCGGCGGGCCGGAGGCTGAGACAGAGGCTACCTTGGAAGGCTGGGCGCAGCTGATTGAGCACGCTCATTTGTTCGGGACTGACCTTATCGGCGGATTCACGGGGCGCTTGCCGGGCTCGTCGATTGACGAGTCGCTTCCGAGATTCGCCGAGGTGTTCGGAGAATTGTCGAAGCGGGCGGCAGACAAGGGTCTGCGGATTGCTTTTGAGAATTGTGCGATGGGCGGGAGCTGGCAGAAGGGTGACTGGAATATTGCTCATAACCCTACAGCTTGGGAGAAAATGTTCAACGCCGTTACGGCAGACAATCTCGGGCTGGAATGGGAGCCTGCCCATCAGCTCACCGCGCTAATTGATCCGATTCCGCAGCTGCGCAAATGGGTGGATAAGATTTTCCATGTTCATGGCAAGGACGCGACGATTGCCTGGGACATAGTCAAGGAATACGGAATTCATGGTCCGAAGCCTTATGTGTGGGACCGGACGCCGGGCTTCGGAGATACGAACTGGACGGATATTATCACCATTCTCCGGCAGGGCGGCTATCAGGGTACGATTGATATTGAAGGCTGGCATGATCCGGTCTACCGGGATGAGCTGGAGATGACAGGCCAGGTCCATGCGCTGAATTACCTGAAGCATTGCCGGGGCGGCAGTATGATACCGAATCCGGTTGTATAAGTACACAAGAAAGACCTCATGTTTCACATCTCCTGATGTGGCCGTGAGGTCTTTTGGGTTGGAATGATGTGATTAGATGAACCGCTTGATCGTCCAATAGGGGACGGTGAAGGTCCCTTTATTCGTTTCAATATGCAGTGCATCTGCGGAGTGGTCGATTTGGCATACTCCAGTGTACGTTTCTCCGCTGATTAAATGCACGCGCTGGCATAGATTGGAGAGAAGTGCATGCTGAATATCCTGTTTAATCATACCGTCCACTTCCTCCTTGAATGCATTGCTTGTAAATCTCTGTACTTATTATTAAACACGGATAGGATATTTTAACAGCAAAAATGGTTACAGTTTTGTACCATTTCACACCTGAATAGTCGGCCTCAGATGGAGTAACATATTCATGTGCCTTCGGAGTGACGTTCTGTGGAGAGGGTAATATATATTCAGGAGGTGTTACCGATGAATAGAACGACCAGATTACAGCAGATAACCGTAACTCTTCTTACCGCAGGTCTACTTGCCCTGTCAGGCTGGGGAGCGGCGGCTTCCCCGGTTCAGGCGGCGGCAGCTTCGGCCGCGGCACCGGCTTGCGGGACTGGAGATCACGAGCTGCTTCAGGATTTGCAAAAGGCACATGGCGGAGCTGACAGCATTCCGCTTACCTTCTCGGATGTGGAGTTTCTGAACGCGAATATCGGGCGCGCAGCCGGAAACGGTTTTCTGATTGGAACCTCGGACGGCGGCTGCCATTTCCAAAAGATCTATGAAGGACAGTGGAGTTTCCAGCAGATTGATTTCCCGGATAATGTTCACGGCTGGGCGCTTGCTGCCGTCAAGGACGGGCAGGCTAAATATCTGCTAAGAACGGCAGACGGCGGCTCTACCTGGACAAGGCTGTCGAACCAGGCAGTAACCTTTGAACGGATAGAGTTCCTGGACAAGAGTCAGGGCTTCGGATACAACCGCGCATCTACATATTATACGAAGGATGGCGGGGAGAGCTGGAGTCTGATCAAGACGCCTGCCAACACACGCGGAGCGGAATTCACCAGCCGGAATAACGGCTGGGCTGTGGTGGTCGTTCCCGGCAGCGGCTATCGGGTGATGAAGACAACTAACGGTGGAGCAGCCTGGAAGCAGGTACTTAGCGCTTCCACCCCTGAGGCGAATTACGGACAGATCTACGCTAAGGACAGTCAGGTGTATGCGCTGCTGTACGGCGGCGTCGGCATGTCGCAGACCTCTTATTCCCTCTACGGCAGCTCTAACTCCGGCGGCAGCTGGACCCGGGTGATTGCCCAGGAGACCGCAGGCGGCGGTCCGGCTCCGGGCAGCGGCGCAGCCATAGCGAAGAAGGGGCCAGCTTCGGGTACCCCCGGTAATATGGTGCTGATCGGCACACAGACTGCCTTTCTGGCAGGATACCAGCCGGCAGCGGAGCAAGTGGGAATCGGGCTCACCAAGAACAACGGACAGAGCTGGAAGAATCAGCAGACCATTCCCGGATTCGAAGGAACGATCTCGTTCACCGACGTCAATCAGGGCTGGATGGCTGTTAAGGATATGAACAGCTCCACCCTCTATGTGACGAAGGATGCAGGCGCTACCTGGACAGCACGGTTTTCTTTTGAGACGGCAGGGCAGTAGGTTGTCCGTTAGATCTTGACGAATGGCAAAGATGACTAACAAAGATGAGTGATAAAGACGGGTCTTGTCCCCATGGGGACGGACCCGTCTTTAATTGAAGGTATTGTGGAGAATAACGTTAGCTTTGGTGTAATACTTGTGAGTAGCGGGTAATGGGATAGCATAGGGGGTGAAGCATGGTTAGACCCGTTAGAATACTCTGGATTATTGCTGTCGTGGTGAATATTGTAGGCTTAGCGCTCGTTGTCCTGCTGACTAACCCATGGTTCAGCCAAGGATTTATCCTGGATGTCATAAATATATTGCTGCTCCAGATAATAGGCATCCCTTCTGCGGTTTTGGTTGTTGCATCGCTTCTTCTGTTGAAGTACACAAGGAAACCGCCAGGCTGGGCGGGGTACATAGGAATCATCATCATGATAGGGGCACTGCTGTGGATTGGGGGATATTTTCTGTTTTTTGCATGGCTGATGCTATTTGAGAACGTTCGGTAAAAATAATACTTTACCGAACGTTCTTGAATATGTTAAGATGCAGCTACGAAAGAAATTATTTTTTTGACAATAATAGAACGATCGGTCTCAAATAAAAACGATAAGGAGTGGTAACGATGGGGAAGCTTGACGGGAAGGTTGCATTGATTACTGGAGGGAATAGCGGGATTGGGTTGGCTAGCGCAAGGTTATTTGTGGCGGAGGGCGCCAGAGTGGTCATTACCGGCCGTAATCCGGTATCCCTGCATGCGGCGGTAGAAGAGCTGGGCGCGGAGTATGCGGTTGCTGTGCAGGGGGATGCGACTGATCCGCAGAGTGCGGTGAAGGCTGTGAATGCAGCGATAGAGGCCTTCGGCAGACTGGATGTGGTCTACGCGAATGCAGGAATCGCGGGCTACACACCGTTGGGTAGCACAGAGCTTGCCACCTTCGAGGAAGTGCTTCGGGTCAATGTGACCGGTACCTTCTTCACCGTCCAGGCTGCGCTGCCTCATCTGAAGGCCGGAGCCTCCGTCATTCTGACGGGCTCTGTGTTAGCCAAGGCCGGAAGACCTGGCAATTCCGCCTATGCCGCCAGCAAAGGAGCGGTTAGCAGCATGACCAAAGTGCTGGCCTCCGAGCTGTCCCCGCTGGGCATCCGCGTCAACAACATTGCGCCCGGCGTAACGCGCACTCCGATCTGGGGCGAGTCGGCGATGGATAACTGGAAGCAGGTTGAGGCAGGCATGGCCCTTTCGATTCCGCTGGGCCGCGCGGCTGTGCCGGAAGAGGTCGCCAAGGTAGCGCTGTTCCTGGCCTCCGAGGATTCATCGTATATCCAGGGCGCTGATATCGCCGTTGACGGCGGAGCCGGCAGTTCACCGCTGGGCGCACCAATATACCGCCAAAACGCATAAGGATGGAAAGTGGCAGGAAAAGTGGCTAGTGGCAGGAAGCACCTTGAGGGGTGCTTTTTTGCGTTCAGGCGGAAGAGTTGATGAGTGACCGAATATATGTGAGAAACCGAATACAATATGCTGGCATTCACCCAGTATGGTAAAATGAACTGACACTTGTAAATTTATGTTATTCTCACTCAGGGTTGGAACCCTATTTTGAACGGAGGTTATCCGCATGAGGCTTACTAACCGGGGTACGATAATTGCTGTTGTGGTACTCGTTGTTGTAGCAGGAGGGATCTACCTGTCGCTAACCGGATTACCCTATAAAAGAAGTCAAATCGCTAATGAGGTCAAAGCCTACCTGATTCATACCAGAGCATATCCCGAAGCAGATATTCAAGAGATCCGGGGAGTCTATAGCCTGAAATCGGGCGATTATGAAGCGGAGGTACGATATAAGGATGAACCCGATCAGAATTATACGTATGCCAAAGTGAATGGTGTGTTCAGACTCGTCGGAGTCAGCAGCATGTACGGGGGACATATTGATGAAACTTTTTATTGATGATTGATTTCCAGGTTAGAGGTAAACGTTCTGCGCTGTCGAATAAGAGAATATACATAATGATGGAAAAGCTTGCATGTAAGGCGGATGTGTTGTAAACGCTCACAATTGATGCAGGAGGCGAACGGGAATGGATGGTAGCAAGTCGTTGATCTATCAAATTCTTAAGACTATTGAAGAGGGTAAAGTGCCGGTTCTGGAGAACCTGGAGGGAGTGACGGTTGGGGGCTTTCACAGTGCGCTTGAACAGATTGTAGAGAACAAGCTGGCGAATAATATTAGCTTCTCCCTCAGTGGCAAAGGCAAGAAAGCGGTCCGCGTCGTGGACACGAGCGGCTCCAAATTGACGGCGCAGGGCGTAAATTATATCCATGTCCAGGATAGCCGCACCTACTAGCTATATAAGAAACAAGACAACACCCGCAGAAGTGGAGAGACAATCTCCTGCTGCGGGTGTTTCATTGTGGGGCAAGTACCTATTCGCCAGTCTTGATGATCCAGACCTCCGGCAGATTACGGTACTGCTCGGCATAGTCGAGGCCGTAGCCGACGACGAATTCGTCCGGGATGTCAATCCCGCTGTAGTCAATGGGAACATTGACCAGGCGGCGGGAAGGCTTGCTGAGGATGGTGCAGATGCGTACGCTGGCGGCTTCGCGCAGGGCGAACAGCTGCTGCAGATGCTGAAGTGTCAGCCCGGTGTCGATCAGATCCTCGACGAGCAGGACATGCTTGCCCCGGATATCGATGTCGATATCCTTCTTAATCGTGATGACACCGGAGGAGGTGGCGCTGGCGCCGTAGCTGGAGACCGACATATAATCGATGCCAACCGGAAAAGTAATCTCCCGCATCAGGTCGGACATGAATACAGCGCCGCCCTTAAGAATACCGATAAGCACAAGCTCCTTGCCTTCGTAGTCGCGCGATATTTCAGCGCCCAGTTCCTGTACTCGCTGCTGTAGCTGGTCCTTGCTGACCAGAACTTTGGTAATTTGGCTCATGATTGACGCTCCTTATGGATCAGGATGGGATCAGGAAGATGATCTGTCCTTTTCCTTAAGCATAACATCATGTGCGCCTCCTTCAAAGATCGTTGTCGAGGAGACCAGGGTAATCTTGGCCTTCTGCTGCAATTCCGGGATGGTTAGCGCGCCGCAATTGCACATGGTGGACTTGATTTTGCTGATGCTGAGATCAAGATTATCCTTCAGCCGTCCGGCATAGGGGATAAAGGAATCCACCCCCTCCTCGAATTCCAGCTTGCTCTCTTTATCGGCATTGCCGAAGTCATAACGCTGCCAGTTGCGGGCCCGGCTGGAGCCTTCGCCCCAATATTCCTTCACGAAGTTCCCGCCGACCAGCAGCTTGCGTCCGGGACTCTCATCGAATCTGGCGAAATAGCGCCCAAGCATCACGAAGTCAGCGCCCATCGCCAGCGCCAGCACAATATGATAGTCATAAACAATTCCGCCGTCCGAGCAGATGGGGACATAGATGCCGGTCTGCTCATAATATTCCTGGCGCGCCGCCGCCACTTCGATGACGGAGGAGGCCTGGCCCCGGCCGATGCCCTTTTGCTCGCGGGTGATGCAGATGGAGCCGCCGCCGATACCGACTTTGATGAAATCAGCTCCCGCCTCCACGAGATACAGGAAGCCCTCCTTATCGACAACATTGCCCGCGCCGACCTTCACGCTCTCCCCGAAAGTCTCCTTAATATAATGGATGGTCTCCGCCTGCCACTCCGAATACCCGTCAGAGGAATCGATACACAGGATATCTGCTCCAGCCTCCACCAGCGCCGGTACACGCTCCTTGTAATCCCGCGAATTGATTCCGGCACCCACGATGAGCTGTTTGTTGTCGTCATGCAGCTCCAGCGGATACTCCTGATGGCTGTCATAATCCTTTCGGAAGACCAGGTGGACGAGATGGCCGCTGTCATTCACAATCGGCAGGCAGTTCAGCTTATGATCCCAGATCATGTCGTTCGCTTCTGTCAGTGTGATGCCTTCTTCGGCGTAGATCAACGAAGCCAGCGGGGTCATGAACTCTGTAATCGGGCAATCCGGCGGGAGGCGGTTCTCGCGGTAATCCCGGCTGGTGACGATGCCCATCAGTCTGCCCGTTGGTTCTCCGTTGTCTGTAATCGCAATGGTAGAGTGGCCGCTGCGCGCCTTCAGCACCAGCACATCCTGAAGCGTATCTTCCGGGCGCAGGTTCGAGTCGCTGAGGACGAATCCGGCTTTGAACTTTTTGACCCGGCGGACCATTTCGACCTGTTGCGTGATAGACTGGGAGCCATAGATGAAGGAGATGCCCCCGCTTTTGGCCAGTGCGATTGCCATGTTGTGGTCGGATACCGCCTGCATGACCGCCGAAGTCACGGGGAGGTTCATGGTCAGTGCCGGGGTCTCTCCCCGGCGGAATTTGGTTACCGGTGTGCTAAGATCCACATTTCCGGGAATGCAATCTTTGGTGGTCAGGCTGGGCACCAGCAGGAACTCACTGAAGGTTCTTGAAGGCTGCTCGTAATAATAAGCCATGGCTTGTCACTCCCCTGCTATTTTTGGACAACTTATACCTGGGACAGGAACCTGACGGGTACTCCGATGTCCGCTTCCAGCTGCTTGTAATGCTCACCTTTGGCTAAGATTGCCTGCACGCCGACAAGCGTCACGCCCATCACAGACAATTGAGCAGCAATGCAGCGGATCGTAGCGCCTGAACTAATCACATCATCCAGCAGCAGCACGCGGTCACCGGAAGAGAAGCCGTCAAAATAGATATAATTCTCATTATACGCCGTCTCGCGCCTGACACTAACCTCATAATTCTCATACAGCTCCGTACTGAGGCGCAGAATATTCATCGGCTTCATCAGCTTGTAGGCAGCCAGCATCCCCCAGGTATGACCGCCGGGTTCAGGGGAGACAATGTAATCAAAATCGGGAAATTGCTCCGCTACAGCATCCGCCAGTTTGTGAGTGATTTCACGGATCAGCTCGGGGGCGATATACGTTCCGCGTTCTCCGAAGGGGTAGAGCTTGAAGTCATAGGCGGTGTCCTTGTTCTTGTAGATCCTCACATTTCTGGCCTTACGGATCGATTCACTTAAGCTTGCGTAGGATGCACTCATTTGCCCTCACTCCTTCTATTATAATGGATGCTAAAAACCCCAGGCTAAAGGAGGCGCAGTCCAGAGCAGGATACATCAGCAGAGAAAAGCCCGGTTTCACCCGTAAGCTCACACTGATTTATCCAGCAGGGGTCTGGCCTCTTGTAGCCTGGGGCAATTTACGGTTGCCTGTAGATACGCCCATTCCGGATTAACGGGCTTATACAAGAGAGGTTTGAAAGGACATAACTGACACAATGTTAACTTAGGAAAGGAGAATTAGGTCGTTTTTGCTACATATGTTATAAAAGTTAACTCAGATCATTTGTTATATGCTATCATCCGTAATAAAGTGTGTCAATATTCCATCGATGTGTTATATTTAATTACTTATGGACTTATTTATAATAATTATTATCTGCAATTCATAAATAGTTCAAAGGTTTTGTTAAAAGCCGTATTTTGATGTGATATACTTAACACAGCGTTTTGAGATCTTGTGAAATTGATTCTATTATTTGCTGATAAGCAGTAACAGCGCCTACACCAATGAATATAGATTAGGATGGTGAACAAGCGATGCATATTGTCGTCGTTGGCCTGAATTACCGTACGGCTCCCGTAGAGGTGAGGGAACAGTTCGCTTTTGCCGAGAAAGATCTGCCGCTTGCGCTTCATCAGCTGCTGCAGACGAAGAGCGTTCTGGAAGGGGTCGTTGTCGCCACCTGTAACCGGACGGAAATTTATGTGGTCGTGGACCGCCTTCATATGTGCGGATATTTCATCCGCAGCTTCATGGAGCAGTGGTTCGGAGTAAGAAGCGATGTATTTACGCAACATATGTATATATATGAAGACGAGCAGGCGATTGCCCATCTGATGCGTGTCACCTGCGGTCTGGATTCCATGGTGATTGGCGAGACACAGATTCTGGGTCAGGTGCGCAGCGCCTTCCTGACGGCTCAGGCGGAAGGGGTTACCGGAACCTGGTTCAACCGGCTGTTCAAGCAGGCGGTGACGCTCGGCAAGCGTGCGCATAGTGAGACCTCGATCGGCGAGAGTGCGGTGTCGGTCAGCTATGCGGCAGTGGAGCTGGGGAAGCGGATCTTCGGCATGTTCACCGGCAAAAGAGTGCTCATTCTCGGCGCCGGCAAAATGAGCGAGCTGACGGTCAAGCATCTGTACAGCAGCGGCGCGGCGGAAGTAATTGTTGCCAACCGCACATTGTCCCGTGCCATCGAGCTGGCCGAGAAATTCTCGGGTAAGCCCAGCACGATTGAAGAGGCGCTGAAATCTCTGGATGAAGTGGATATTGTGATCAGCTCCACGGGTGCAGACGGCTATGTGCTGACGGCTGCCCAGGTAGCCGAGGGCATGAAGCGCCGTCCTTCACGGCCGCTGTTCATGATCGACATTGCGGTGCCGCGCGATATTGACCCTGCTGCTGCCAGTGTGCCGGATGTATTCCTCTATGATATCGACGATCTGGAAGGCATTGTGGAGAGCAATCTGGAGATGCGCCGCAGTGAAGCCGCCAAGATCGAGGTTATGATTGAAGGCGAGATGGCGGATTTCCAGCAATGGTTGAAGACGCTCGGCGTCAGACCGGTAATCCGTGCGCTGCAGGACAAGTCAAACGGAATATATGAAGAAACGATGGGTAGTCTGTTCAACAAGCTGCCTGAGCTGGATGAGCATCAGCGCAAGGTGATCCGCCGGCTGACCAAGAGCATCGTCAACCAGATGATGCATGATCCGATCAATGTGATCAAGGAGATGTCCGGCGGCAAGCAGGGGAATGAAGCACTGGAGTATTTCACTCAGATCTTCGCCCTGCAGGAGCAGCTGGATGCAGGTCCGGCCGGTGAAAGTGTTGAACCGCTTCAACGCAGCACTGCTGAACGTCCCTCCGGCGGAGAGATCCGTGTGCCGGGAGCGGTGCTTACCCCAGCCGGTTTGCTGGGCGGGTGAGCCACATGCTACTGCTGAACGGAATATATGATGCCGCTCTGCTGCTATATGCCCTGAGCCTGCTGTTTGTTTTCTCGGATTGCCTTCGGCGTAATCCGGGCGGAAAGCGGCTGGGCACAGGGCTTCTTGCTGTCGTGGGCCTGCTGCAGCTGACCGGACTTGCGATCCGCTTCGCCCAGGAGGGCGGATTGCCGATTTTCACGCCTTATGATTTCCTGTTCTGGTTCTCCTTCAGCATGGTGGTTACCTCGTTTGCTGTGACGTATACGCGCGGCGGTGAGTTCACGGTGCTGCTGCTCAGCATGGCGGGCTTCAGCGTATTCCTGCTGAACCGGGTATGGCTGACGGCAGAGGATCATACCTTGCAGAGCTGGAGTGCGGTGCACGGGTGGCTGGCGATGCATGTGATTTTGGCGAATCTGAGCTTTGCCGCACTGACACTGGGGACGGTATTTGCGATAATGTATCTATTCCTGCATACGAAGCTGAAGAATAAGAAGTGGGATGACCGCGTACGCAGGCTGCCCAGCCTGGAGACGATGGACAAATATTCCTACACAGCGATCCTGGCCGGAGTTCCGCTGCTGCTGGCCTCGCTGGTTCTGGCGGGTCTGTCAATTGTCGCGGAAGGGCGGACGCCGCTGTTTCAGGATACGAAGGTCCTGACTACGCTTACGGGCCTTGGCGTCTACATTGCCTACCTGGTGCTGAAGTTCTCCGGCCTCCGGAGCGGTACCGTCATGGCCCGCTGGGCGATTGCCGGGTACGGCTTCATTATTCTTAACTTCCTGTTGAATTCCTGGTCGAAGTTCCATGGCTGGGGCGGGGAGTGAGCGGGATGGAGAGTAGCCTGCCAGTAGGCTGGAAGATGGATGAGAGTGAGTTGGGAGTGCCGGGGGAGCTGGAGTGAGCGGGATGGAGAGTAGCCTGCCAGTGGGCTGGAAGATGGATGAAAGTGAGTTGGGAGTGCCGGGGGAGCTGGAGTGAGCGGGATGGAGAGTAGCCTGCCAGTGGGCTGGAAGATGGATGAGAGTGAGTTGGG